>NZ_JAAGPK010000014.1:0-92546 GCF_017104685.1 Burkholderia sp. Tr-20355
TCGCCTGCAGGAAGCGGCTCCCACGTACAACAACGGTCGCAACACGTCCCGCCAAATAGGTGCCCCACCAGTCAGGCCAGCGGGAACCGCCGCAGCGGCGCCACTTTTCACGCCAGCCGCCGAATCCCGTCCCGCCGATCACGTACCCCGAAAGCCTGCCCGTGTCGGGCAAGCGCGACGAAATCGCGCGCGCGATCGCCGGTCATCAGGTCGTCATCGTCTGCGGCGAAACGGGTTCGGGCAAGACCACGCAGTTGCCGAAGATCTGTCTCGATCTCGGCCGCGGCCTCGGCGCCGGCGGCACGGGCCTGATCGGCCATACCCAGCCGCGCCGGCTCGCCGCGTCGTCGACCGGTCGCCGGATCGCCGAGGAACTCGGCACGCCGTTCGGCGAGGTGGTCGGCTACAAGGTGCGCTTTACCGACAATCTCGCGCCGGGCGCGTCCGTGAAGCTGATGACGGACGGCATCCTGCTCGCCGAGACGCAGACCGACCCGCTGCTGAAGGCGTACGACACGCTGATCATCGACGAGGCGCACGAGCGCAGCCTGAATATCGATTTCCTGCTCGGCTACCTGAAGGAAATCCTGCCGAGGCGGCCGGACCTGAAGCTGATCGTCACGTCCGCGACGATCGACGCCGATCGCTTCGCGCGCCATTTCGGCACCGACGAGCGCCCGGCGCCCGTGATCGAGGTGAGCGGGCGGCTGTATCCGGTCGAGATGCGTTACCGCCCGGTGGCCGAGGATCGCCCGGCCGTGAAGCATGCCGAAGGCACGGGCGGCCGCGACCGGGTGAAGACCGCGCGCGAAGCCGAGCGCGACCTGATGGACGCGATCGTCGACGCGGTCGACGAGCTGTGCCGCGAGGGCCCCGGCGACGTGCTGGTGTTCCTGCCCGGCGAGCGCGAGATCCGCGAGGCGGCCGAGGCGCTGCGCAAGCACCATCCGCCGCACACCGAGATCCTGCCGCTGTTCGCGCGGCTGTCGGCGGCCGACCAGGACAAGGTGTTCAAGGCGTCGAACGCCCGCCGGATCGTGCTGGCGACCAACGTCGCCGAAACCTCGCTGACGGTGCCGGGCATCCGCTACGTGGTCGACACCGGCCTCGCGCGCGTGAAGCGCTATTCGTACCGGAACAAGGTCGAGCAGCTGCAGGTCGAGTCGATCTCGCAGGCGGCCGCGAACCAGCGCGCGGGCCGTTGCGGCCGCGTGGCCGACGGCGTCTGCATCCGCTTGTACGAGGAAAGCGACTACCAGGCGCGCGCGCGCTTCACCGATCCGGAAATCCTGCGCTCGTCGCTCGCGTCGGTGATCCTGCGGATGAAGTCGCTGCACCTGACGGCGATCGAATCGTTCCCGTTCCTCGAACCGCCGCCCGGCCGCGCGATCGCGGACGGCTACCAGTTGCTCAACGAGCTCGGCGCGGTCGACGACGACAACGCGCTGACGCCGCTCGGCCGCGAACTCGCGCGGCTGCCGCTCGATCCGCGCGTCGGCCGGATGATTCTCGCCGCGCGCGACCAGCAGTCGCTGCGCGAGGTGCTGATCATCGCGAGCGCGCTGTCCGTGCAGGACCCGCGCGACCGGCCGATCGACGCGCAGGAGCAGGCCGACCAGGCGCACCGCCGGTTTGCCGACGAGCGTTCCGAATTCCTGCAGTGGCTGAAGATCTGGGCATGGTTCGAAGAGGCCGTCGCGCACAAGAAGTCGAACCGCCAGCTCGTCGACGCGTGCCGCCAGAATTTCCTGTCGCACCTGCGGCTGCGCGAATGGCGCGACGTCCATTCGCAGTTGCTGACCGTCGTGCGCGAGCACGGCTGGCGCCTGAACGAAGTCGAGGCGACCTACGAACAGGTCCATCTGGCCCTGTTGACGGGGCTGCTCGGCAACCTCGGCCTGAAGGCCGACGACGATCCGCACTATCTCGGCGCGCGCGGCATCAAGTTCTACCTGTGGCCGGGCTCCGCGCTCGCGAAGAAGGCCGGCCGCTGGGTGATGGCGGCCGAGCTTGTCGAGACGAGCCGGCTGTACGCGCGCTGCCTCGCGAAGATCGAGCCCGAATGGGTCGAGAAGATCGGCGCGCACCTGCTGAAGAAATCGCTGTCGGAGCCGCACTGGGAAAAGCGCCCGGCGCAGGTCAGCGCGTACGAGCGCGCGACGCTGTACGGGCTGCCGATCTACCACCGCCGGCGCGTCGCGTTCGGCAAGCAGGATCCGGCGCGTGCCCGCGAGCTGTTCATCCGTGGTGCGCTGGTCGAAGGCGAGTTCGACACGAAGCTCGCGTTCTTCGCGCACAACCGCAAGCTGCTCGCCGACATCGAGCAGCTTGAGCACAAGTCGCGCCGTCAGGACGTGCTGGTCGACGACGAGCTGATCTACGCGTTCTACGACCAGGCGATTCCCGAGGGGATCCACACGGGCGCGGCGTTCGAGCGCTGGTATCGCGACGAAGTGAAGAAGGGCGGCCAGCCCGAGGACAAGCTGCGGCTGCTGTACCTGTCGCGCGACGACCTGATGCGCCACGAGGCGGCCGGCGTGACGACCGAGCTGTTCCCGAAGCGCGCGACGATGGCCGGCGTCGAGATGGCCCTCACGTACCACTTCGAGCCCGGCACGCCGCGCGACGGCGTGACGCTCGCGGTGCCGCTGTACGCGCTGAACCAGGTCGATGCGCGCCGCTGCGAGTGGCTCGTGCCGGGGATGCTGAAGGAAAAGGTGCAGCTGCTGCTGAAGTCGCTGCCGCAGAAGCTGCGCCGGCACTGCGTGCCGCTGCCCGAATACGCGGCCGGCTTCGTCGAGCGGATGGGGCGCGAGCGCTTCGGCGCGGGCGGGCTCGTCGAGGCGCTGATCGCCGACGTGCGCGGCGAGACGCAGGTCGCGATGAAGACGGCCGACTTCAAGCTCGAGACGCTGCCCGCGCACCTGTTCATGAACTTCAAGGTGATCGACGAGCACGGCCGCCAGCTGGCGATGGGGCGCAATCTCGCGCAGCTTCGCCAGGAGCTCGGCGCGCAGGCGCAGCAGCAGTTCCAGAAGATCGCGGCGGCGTCGACGATCGCGACGGGCGGCGATGCCGATGCGGGCCAGCCGGTCGGCCAGGCGCCGGCGGCGGCCACGGCCGGTGCCGCCGGCCGTAACGCGAAGGCAGGCAAGGGCGCGGCGCCGCAGACGGCCGCGCCGGCGGAAGCCGGCGCGACGGCGCTGTACGAGAACCTGACGACGTGGAATTTCGGCAAACTGCCCGAGCTGCTGGAAATCCGCCGGCGCGGCCAGACGCTGTACGGCTACCCGGCGCTCGTCGACCGCGGCACGCATTGCGACGTCGAGGTGTTCGATTCGCCGGAGGAGGCCGCACGCATCCACCGGGCCGGCTTGCGGCGGCTGTTCGCGCTGCAGCTGAAGGAGCCGATCAAGTTCCTCGAGAAGAACCTGCCGGGCCTGCGCGAGATGGCGATGCAGTACATGTCGCTCGGCACGCAGGACGAGTTGCGCGACCAGCTGATCGATACGGCGCTCGACCGCGCGTGCCTGCAGGACCCGCTGCCCGACGACGACGCAAGCTTTCATGCGCGCCGCGACGAGGGCCGGAGCCGCCTGAACCTGCTCGCGCAGGAAATCGCGCGGCTGGTCGGCCAGATCCTCGCCGAATACGCGGGGCTCGTGAAGAAGCTCGCGCAGGCGAAGCCGTTCGCGCAGGCCCATGCGGACCTGCAGCAGCAGCTCGCCGCGCTGGTCGGCAAGCGCTTCGTGATCGACACGCCTTACGCGCAGCTTGCGCATTTCCCGCGCTACCTGAAGGGCATCGCGCTGCGAATCGACAAGCTGAAGGCCGATCCGGCGCGCGACGCGAAGCAGTCGGCCGACCTGCTGCCGCTTGTCCAGCAGTACCAGCGCGCGGTGTCGCAGCGCGGCGGCGTCGCCGATGCGCGGCTCGCGGAATTCCGCTGGCTGCTCGAAGAACTGCGGATTTCGCTGTTCGCGCAGGAACTGCGCACGCCGATGCCTGTCTCTGTCAAGCGTCTGCACAAAGTCTGGGAGTCGATGCAGCGCTAGCGCAACATCGGCGTCCCGGGCCCGCCGCGGCGGACGGCCCCGGCCGGCCGTACGGTGCCTGCCGCGGCGGCTCGTCCGGCCGCCGCGGCGTGCGTCGAAGTGGCGCAATACCGACCGCCGTCAACCGGCGCGGCCGGTTGAACGTTTTACAATGACGGTTGTTCCTCGACGTGAGTCTTCATGCGCACTTTCCTTTCCCTCGGCCGCACGCTCGCGCTGGCCGCCGCCGTACTGGCGCCCGCCGCACACGCGAATAACGTGATCGTCCTCAACTCGGCCGAAGCGACGCTTTCCCTGATCGACCAGCAGACCCGCGAGGTCGTCAGCACGATGCCGACCGGCAAGGAGCCGCATCACCTGATGGCGACGCCCGACAATGCGTCGCTGATCGTCGCCAATTCGGTCTCGAACAGCCTGATGTTCCTCGATCCGAAGACGGGCAAGCTGCAGCGCACCGTCGAAGGGATCGACGATCCTTACCAGCTCGGCTTCTCGCCGGACCGCAAATGGTTCGCGGCGGCCGGCCTGCGGCTCGACCGCGTCGACATCTACGGTTACGACGGCCGCGACCTGCACCTCGTGAAGCGCGTGCCGCTCGCGGTGATGCCGAGCCACCTCGCATTCACGAAGGACAGCAAGACGCTGCTCGTGTCGCTGCAGGTGTCCGGCGAGATCGCGGCGATCGACCTGCCGACGCAGACGGTCAAGTGGAAGATGAAGGTCGGCAAGGTGCCGGCCGGCCTGTGGCTCACGCCGGACGACAAATTCCTGCTGGTCGGGATGACGGGCGCGGATTACGTCGCGGTCGTCGACTGGCGCAACCAGAAGGTCGTCAAGCAGATCTACACCGGCAAGGGCGCGCACAACTTCCGCTCGCTCGCCGACGGCACGCACGTCGCGGTGACGAACCGCGTCGCGAACACGATCAGCATCATCGACGAGAACACCCTCACCAACGTCGGCGACATCACCGGCCTGCTGCCGGGCCCCGACGACATGGAACTGTCCGCCGACAAGAAGACGCTGTGGGTGACGTTCCGCTTCGCGAAGAAGGTCGGGATCATCGACCTGGCGTCGCGCAAGCTGGTGCAGACGATCGCCGTCGGCCGCTCGCCGCACGGCATCTACTTCTACGACCGCGCGCCGTGGAAGGCGGCGAACGGCGCGTGACGGGCGGAGGCGAGCGATGCTGCACCTGATCGATGCGTTCGTGTCGGACATCCAGACCTGGCTGTACGTCGACGTCGTGCAGCCGCTCCTCTTCAAGTTCAACCTGATGGACTATGACGAGGACACCTACGACGCGCTGTACTGGGTGATCATCGGCGCGTTGCAGATGGTGCTGATGTTCGCGTTGCTGCGCCCGCTCGAGGCGCTGCTGCCGGTCGAACGCTGGAAAAACCGCCGCGCGGTGCGGGTCGACGTGATCTACACGGCGATCTCGAAGCTCGGCATCTACACGCTGTTCTTCTTCTTCGCGCTGCAGCCGGTGTTCGACAGCTTCCAGTCCTGGCTGCGCCTGCACGGCGTCGCGAACGTCAATCTCGACTACCTGTGGCCGGGCGTGACCTCGCAGCCGATCGTCGCGTTCGCGATCTACCTCGTCGTGCTCGACTTCGCCGGCTACTGGTATCACCGCTGGCAGCACAAGTTCGGCATCTGGTGGGAGCTGCACGCGGTCCATCACAGCCAGCGGCAGATGTCGCTGTGGTGCGACGACCGCAACCACCTGCTCGACGACGTGATCCAGTCGTGCTTTTTCGCGGCGATCGCGCTCGTGATCGGCGTGACGCCGTCGCAGTTCGTCGTGCTGACCGCGTTCACGAACTTCATGCAGAGCATCCAGCATACGAATGCGCGCCTGTCGTTCGGCTGGCTCGGCGAGCGCCTGCTCGTCAGCCCGATCTTCCATCGGCGCCACCATGCGGTCGGCTACGGTCACGAAGGCACTAAGTACGGCTGCAACTTCGGCGTGCTGTTCCCGTGGTGGGACATGATGTTCGGCACCGCGTCGTGGAGTCGCACGGTCGAGCCGACCGGCATCCGCGAGCAGGTCGAGGGCGTGTCCTACGGCGACGGCTTCTGGTCGCAGCACGGCCTCGCGTTCGTGCGGATCTTCCGGCGTCTGTTCCCCGCGAAGCGCGGCGCGGCGTCGGCCTGACGCGATCCCGCTCCCGTTGAACGGCATTCCCACACGGCCCGCATGCGCTTCGGCGCATGCGGGCCGTGTGGTTTATCCTTTCCCCGTTTTTCTCCGTCGATACAGGTTCGCATGAACGACTTGCTGCGCTCCTTCGTCCGGGCGATCGCCAGCGCGCTGCACCCGCGCATGCTGTGGCTCACCCTGATGCCGTTCGTCGTCTCGGCGCTGCTGTGGGGCGCCGTGCTGTGGTTTTCGTGGCAGACGCTGCTGGATCTCGCGCGCGGCGCGCTCGACGGCTTCGTGCTGACGGCCGCGCTGTATCGCGCGTTCGACGCGATCGGCATGTCGCAGCTGCACGCGGTCGTCGCGCCGTTCGTGGTCGTGTCGCTCGCGATTCCGCTGATCGTGCTGACCGTGCTGCTGCTGATCGCGACGATCTCGATGCCGGTCGTGATCAAGCACCTGTCGAACCGGCAGTTCGCGGCGCTCGAGCCGAAGCGGGGCGGTACCTTCTTCGGCAGCGTGTTCAATTCGCTCGGCGCGGCGCTGGTCGGCGTCGTGCTGCTCGTCGTCACGATCCCGCTGTGGCTGATCCCGCCGTTCTTCGCGCTGCTGCCGCCGGTGATCTGGGGCTGGCTCACGTACCGCGTGATGACCTACGACGCGCTCGCGCTGCACGCGAGCCGCGACGAGCGCCGCGCGCTCGTGCGCCGCCACCGCTGGCCGCTGATCGGCATCGGCGTCGCGACCGGGCTGCTCGGCACCGTACCGACCTTCGTATGGGTGTCGTCGGTCTGGATGATGGTGCTGTTTCCATTCGTCGCGGCGGCCATGATCTGGGTTTACGCTTTCATCCTCGTCTTCTCGGCGCTGTGGTTCGGGCACTACTGCCTGCGCGCGCTGGAGGACCTGCGCGCGAGTGCGCGCGCCACCGCAATCGACATGGGGCAGGCATGAGCATCGGCATCATCATCATCGGCGACGAAATCCTTTCGGGCCGGCGGCAGGACAAGCATCTGGCGAAGGTCATCGAACTGCTCGGCGCGCGCGGCCTCGCGCTCGACTGGGCCGAATACGTCGGCGACGATCCGGCGCGCATCACGGCGACGCTCGCGCGTGCGATCGCGTCGGGCGACATCGTGTTCTCGACGGGCGGAATCGGCGCGACGCCGGACGACCACACGCGCCAGTGCGCGGCCGCCGCGCTCGGCGTGCCGCTCGAACTGCATCCGGAAGCGAAGGTGCTGATTTCGGAGCGGATCCGCGAAACGCATACCGATCCGGCCACGCCGGTCGACTTCGATTCGCCGGAGAACCAGCACCGCTTCAACATGGGCGTGTTCCCAGCGGGCGCGACCATCATCCCGAACGGCTATAACCGCATTCCCGGTTTCTCGGCCGGCGACCTGCACTTCGTGCCGGGTTTCCCGGTGATGGCCTGGCCGATGATCGAATGGGTGCTCGACACGAAGTACGCGCACCTGCATCACGCGACGCCGCACGCGGAGCGCTCGCTGTACGTGTTCGAGCTGCCGGAATCGACGCTCACGCCGCTGATGGAGCGCATCGAGCGCGATTTCCCGGGCGTGCGCGTGTTCAGCCTGCCGAGCGTCGGCGATGCGGAGCGCGGCGGCATCTATGCGCGCCGTCACATCGACCTCGGCGTGAAGGGCGAGCCGGAAGCCGTCGCGGCCGCGTTCGTGAAGCTGCGCGAAGGCGTGCACCTGCTCGGCGGCGACGTCGTCGAGCCCGATACGCCGCGCGCCTGAGCGGCCCGCCACGCGGCCGCAAAAAAAGCACGGGCCGCGCAACGCGGCCCGTCATCGGCATGTCATCGCCCGGCTCGACGATGAGGCTGTCGCCGCCGAGCGTCGTGCTTCGTCAGGCGCCGATCCACGGCAGTTTGCGGAAGCACCAGCCGTCGACCGTCTTGCGGTGGCCTTCGGCGTCCTTGGCGCCCTCGAAGCCTTCGAGCAGGTCGAACGCCTTCGTGAAGCCGGCCTGCGCGGACGCGACCGCGGCGAGCTTCGAGCGCGCGGCGCTGCGGCACAGGAACAGGATCGGCGTATCGGCCGGGAGGGCCGCCTTCAGTTCGTTGACGAATTCGGCGTTCGGCACGCCGCCCGGGTAGCGCGTCCATTCGAGGTGCAGGTACTGGCCGTCACCGACGAGCGGGCGGCCGATCCAGTCGAGTTCGGCGCGCGTGCGCACGTCGACGAGGCGCGCGGACGGGTCGAGCTGCAGCAGTTCGAATGCCTCGACCGGCAGCAGCGCGCCGGCGTAGTTGAGCGCGCCTTGTGCGCGGCGTTCGTCGGCCTTCGCGTAAAGCTGGTCGAGCGTACTCATGGCAGGGAGTCTCCGTATCGGTCAAACGAACATTCTAGCGCGGCGTCGCGGTACGGACGCCCGTCTACCGACAGGCACATGCACCGCCACGCACTCACCAAAAGGGTGCAGAATGGTGTGCATGCACCAGAATGATTCCGATGTGACGGCGCACTGGCGTGATTGCACTGTTTCGGTGCGTTCGCGCGGCCGCCGGTGCGGTGGCCGGCCCCGGAATTGCGCAGCCGGGTCCCGTCGCGACGCGCTCCGGCGCGATTTACGTCGGTTTTGCGATGGCTGGCACGGATGCTGCTATATAGAATTCGGTCGAATCGGGGCGCGCTGCGCTAAAGCAAGACCCCGGTCAGCTCGATAAACGAGGCGGTTCCCAGTCCGCCGGAATTGTTCAATCAGGAGAAGAGGTTATGAGTAAAACCGTCGCCGACGTCATGCAGCTCGTGAAGGACGAGGACGTCAAGTTTGTCGATTTCCGCTTCACGGATACGCGCGGCAAGGAACAGCACGTGTCGGTGCCGGTTTCGGCGTTTGACGAAGACAAGTTCGAAAGCGGCCATGCATTCGACGGTTCGTCGATCGCGGGCTGGAAGGGTATCGAGGCGTCGGACATGCTGCTCATGCCGGACCCGAGCGCGGCCTTCGTCGACCCGTTCTACGAAGAGTCGACCCTCGTGCTGACCTGCGACGTGGTCGAGCCGGCAGACGGCAAGGGCTACGAGCGCGATCCGCGTTCGCTCGCGAAGCGCGGCGAAGCGTACCTGAAGAGCACGGGCATCGGCGACACGGCCTACTTCGGTCCGGAACCGGAATTCTTCATTTTCGACTCGGTCCAGTGGAACACGGACATGTCGGGCTGCTTCGTGAAGATCAACTCGGAAGAAGCACCGTGGTCGGCCGGCAAGGAATTCGAAGGCGGCAACACGGGCCACCGTCCGGGCACGAAGGGCGGCTACTTCCCGGTCGCGCCGGTCGACACGTTCCAGGACATGCGTTCGGAAATGTGCCTGCTGCTCGAACAGCTCGGCATCCCGGTCGAAGTGCACCACCACGAAGTGGCGGGCCAGGGCCAGAACGAAATCGGCACGAAGTTCTCGACGCTGGTGCAGCGCGCCGACTGGACGCAATGGTCGAAGTACATCATCCACAACGTCGCGCACTCGTACGGCAAGACGGCGACGTTCATGCCGAAGCCGGTCGTCGGCGACAACGGTTCGGGCATGCACGTTCACCAGTCGATCTGGAAGGACGGCCAGAACCTGTTCGCGGGCAACGGCTACGCCGGCCTGTCGGAACTGGCGCTGTTCTACATCGGCGGCATCATCAAGCACGCCCGTGCACTGAACGCGATCACGAACCCGACGACGAACTCGTACAAGCGTCTGGTCCCGCACTTCGAAGCACCGGTCAAGCTCGCTTACTCGGCACGCAACCGTTCGGCATCGATCCGCATTCCGCACGTGTCGAACCCGAAGGGCCGCCGCATCGAAACGCGCTTCCCGGATCCGATGGCGAACCCGTACCTGTGCTTCACGGCGCTGATGATGGCCGGCCTCGACGGGATCCAGAACAAGATCCATCCGGGCGAAGCCGCGGACAAGAACCTGTACGACCTGCCGCCGGAAGAGGATGCAAAGATCCCGACCGTCTGCGCGGGCCTCGACCAGGCACTCGAAGCGCTCGACAAGGATCGCGAGTTCCTGACGCGCGGCGGCGTGTTCACGGACGGCATGATCGACGCGTACCTCGCGCTGAAGGAGCAGGAGCTGGCGAAGTTCCGCATGACGACGCACCCGATCGAGTTCGAGATGTACTACTCGCTCTAATCGGCGATGGCGCGACGATTCAGCGCCATTTTGCCGGTTCGTTCCCGTCGCGCGGCCTGCGGCGGGAACGGCGGAGTCTGAAAGGGGACGGCGTCCAGCCGTCCCTTTTTTGTTCCGGTGATTTTCATTTTCTGGCCCGGTGAGGCGCGACAAGCACGCAGATGGTTCTGAAGAATCTGATCAAGGCGAAAACGGGGCAGCCCGAGCGACTGACGGACGACGAGCGGCTCGCGCGTTCGGGCCTGCTGGCGGGGCTGGAAGCGCTGCCGACGGTCGTGATCGTGCTCGACCGCAAGACGCTGCGGATCGCGTTCGCGAACCCGTCGGCGGAGGCGATGCTCGACATCTCGCGCCGGCAGCTCGCGCAGCGGCCGTGGGGCGAGATTTTTCCGAACGCGAACGAGCTGGCATCGACGATCACCGCGATCGGCGAGGAACGCTTTCACGCGACGCACCTCGATACCGTGCTCGACCGGCCCGGCCGCGAACCGCTGCATGTGCATGCGATCGTCGGCTTCCTCGAGTCGGCGCCCGATTTCGTGCTCGTCGAGCTGTTCGAGAACGAGCGGCAGTCGCGTACCGACCGGGAAGAGCGCATCCACGACCTGACCGCGGTCAACAAGCAGCTGATCCGCAACCTCGCGCACGAGATCAAGAACCCGCTCGGCGGCATTCGCGGCGCAGCGCAGCTGCTCGAATTCGAACTGGGCGAGCGCGAGCGCGGCGAGTTGCGCGAATACACGCAGGTGATCATCAAGGAGTCCGATCGCCTGCAGACGCTCGTCGACCGGTTGCTGGAGCCGCATCGGCATCCGCACATCGTCGGCGACGTGAACATCCACGAAGTGTGCGAACGCGTGCGCGCGGTGATGCTCGCGGAGTTTCCGCGCGGGCTCACGATCGAGCGCGACTACGACGTGAGCGTGCCGGACCTGCGCGGCGACAAGGAGCAACTGATCCAGGCGCTGCTCAACATCGTGCGCAACGCGGCGCAGGCGCTGCGCGAGCGGATCGCGCAGGGCGACGCGAAGATCGAGCTGCGCACGCGCATCGCGCGCAAGATCACGATCGCGAAGCGCCTGTACCGGCTGGCACTGGACTTGCACGTGATCGACAACGGGCCCGGCATTCCGGACGAGATCCGCGACCGCATTTTCTATCCGCTCGTGTCCGGGCGCGAAGACGGCAGTGGTCTCGGCCTGACGCTCGCGCAGACTTTCGTGCAGCAGCACGACGGGATGATCGAGGTCGAAAGCCGGCCCGGACGTACCGAATTTCAGATTCTGCTGCCGCTCGACCATTGAGCGGCGACATTGCGATTCACCGGATTCACCCATACCTGACCGACCTATGAAGCCGATCTGGATAGTAGACGACGACCAATCGATCCGCTGGGTGCTTGAAAAGGCACTCGCCCGGGACAGCTTCGCGACGAAGAGCTTCGCGAACGTGCGCGATGCGCTGGCCGCGCTCGACCACGAGACGCCGCAGGTGCTCGTGTCCGACATCCGGATGCCGGGCGGCTCGGGCCTCGAGCTGCTGCAGGCGATGCACGAGCGGCTGCCGGGCTTGCCCGTCATCATCATGACGGCGTTCTCCGACCTCGATAGCGCCGTCGCGGCGTTCCAGGGCGGCGCGTTCGAATATCTCGCGAAACCGTTCGACGTCGACAAGGCCGTCGAGCTGATCCGCCGCGCGGTGGAGGAAAGCCTGCGCGGCGGCGCGCCGCAGGACGAGCGCGTTGCCGAGGCGCCCGAGATGCTCGGCCAGGCGCCCGCGATGCAGGACATGTTCCGCGCGATCGGCCGCCTGTCGCATTCGGCCGCGACCGTGCTGATCACCGGCGAATCGGGCACCGGCAAGGAGCTCGTCGCCCGGGCGCTGCATCGCCACAGCCCGCGCGCGAACGGCCCGTTCATCGCGCTGAACACCGCGGCGATTCCGAAGGACCTGCTCGAATCCGAGCTGTTCGGCCACGAGCGCGGCGCGTTCACCGGCGCGCAGACGACACGGCAGGGCCGTTTCGAGCAGGCCGAGAACGGCACGCTGTTCCTCGACGAAATCGGCGACATGCCGTTCGACCTGCAGACGCGCCTGCTGCGCGTGCTGTCGGACGGGCAGTTCTACCGCGTCGGCGGGCACAACCCGCTGCGCGCGAACGTGCGCGTGATCGCCGCGACCCACCAGAATCTCGAATCGCGCGTGCGGCAGGGGTTGTTCCGCGAGGACCTTTACCACCGGCTCAACGTGATCCGGCTGCGCCTGCCGCCGCTGCGCGAACGCAGCGAGGACATCGCGCTGCTCACGCGCCACTTCTTGCAGAAGAGCGCACGCGATCTCGGCGTCGAGCCGAAGCGCGTGTCCGACGACGCGCTCGCGTACCTGACGTCGCTGCCGTTTCCCGGCAATGTTCGGCAGCTCGAGAACCTCGCGAACTGGCTGACCGTGATGGCGCCCGCGCAGACGGTCGAGATCAAGGACCTGCCGCCCGATCTCGTGCCGGCCGGTGCGCCGGTCGTCGCGACGGGCGACGGCGCGGATGCGCCCGGCAGCGCGCCGGCCGTGCCGCCCGCGCTCGGTGCGGCGCCGGCGGCGAGCGCGCCCGTCGCGGCCGCGCCGAACGGCAGCGTGCCGAACGGCTATCCGCTGTGGGAGCATGGCCTGCGCACCGAAGTCGCGCGGCTGTTGCGCGAGAATTCGGCCGACGTGATGGACGAGCTCGCACGCCGTTTCGAGGCGGCCGTGATCCGCGAGGCGCTCGACTTCACGCGGGGCCGCAAGGTCGAGGCCGCGGAGCGCCTCGGTATCGGCCGCAACACGATCACGCGCAAGATCCAGGAACTCCACCTGGAGCCCTGAGCACGAATCGCGGCATGCGCGCGCGTCGCGCATGCCGCGATCGGACATAATCGCGGTTTGCACGCCGTTTGCCATTCCGCCGATCCTCAATGTCCGATTCCTTCCGCTGGCCCGCCGGGGCCGACCCGTTCCGTTTTCTCGAAGCGCTCGACAGCAAGCGCGCCCGCACGTGGGTCGACGAGCAGAATGCGCGCACGCGCGCCGCGCTGCGCGACGACGATGCGTATCGCGCGCTGGCCGCGCGTCTCGCCAAGGCCTATCTGCCGCGTGAGCGCCCGGTGATTCCGACCCGCTGGCGCGACTGGGCGTACGACCTGTGGCAGGACGATCTCCATCCGAAGGGGCTGTGGCGCCGCACGCGCTGGGACGACTGGCGTGCCGGTCGGCCCGCGTGGGAAACGCTGCTCGACGTCGATGCGCTCGGTGCCGAAGAGGGCGAGTCGTGGGTGTTCGAGCAGGATGCGATCCTGTATCCGGACGGCGATCGCGCGCTGCTGTCGCTGTCGCCGGGCGGTGCCGACGCGGTCGTCGTGCGCGAATTCGATCTCGTGGAACGCCGTTTCGTCGACGGTGGCTTCACGATCGACGAGCCGGGCCATCACACGGTCGGCTGGATCGACCGCGACACCGTCTACGTGAGCTGGGATCGCGGCGAAGCGCATGCGACCGCGGCCGGCTATCCGTACGAAGCGCGGCGCTGGGTGCGCGGCACGGCGCTCGCCGATGCGCCCGTCGTGTTCAGCGGCGAACCCGACGACATCAGCGCCGGGGCGTGGTTCGATCCGATCGATCGGCGTCACGTCGCGTGGCGCAGCGTCGACTTCTTCGACGCGCATGCGTACTGGCTGACCGACGCCGGCGAGTGGGCGCGCTACGACGTGCCGACGCACGTCGAGGTCGGGTTCTGGGAAGGCTGGCTCGTGCTGGAGCCGCGCCTCGACTGGGATTGCGACGGCGTGCGCCATGCGGGCGGCTCGCTGCTCGCGATCCGCGAGCAGGCGTTCCTGGCCGGGTCGCGCGCATTCACGACGCTGTTCGCGCCGCGGCCGACCACATCCGCGTGCACGTGGACGCACACGCGCACGATGCTGATCGCGAGCTGGCTCGACGACGTGCACAACCGGACGATGCTGTGGCAGCCTCGACAGGCCGACGACGGCACGTGGACATGGGACGCGCGGCCGTTCGAGTGGACGGGCGATGCGCAGATCGACGTCGAACCCGTCGAGGCGACGCTGAACGACGAGGTGTACGTCGACGTCGACACCTATCTCGATCCGCTCGAATGCTGGCTGGCCGATCTTGCCGATCGGGCGGACGACGCGCCGTCGCGCCGTGTGCTGCTCGACCGGCCGCCGGTGCAGTTCGTGGCGGCCGGGCTCGTCGTGCGCCGCGCGAGCGCGCGCTCGCGGGACGGCACGATGGTGCCGTACACGCTGATCGGGCCGCGCGATGCGCTCGATCCGGCCGACGGCGCCGCGCGCGTCGCGCGGCCGTGTTTGCTGTCGGGCTACGGCGGCTTTGCGATCCCGAACCTGCCGGGCTACAGCGACGCGTTCGGCATCGGGTGGCTCGAACGCGGCGGCGTGATGGCGTTCGCGCATATCCGCGGCGGCGGCGAGTTCGGGCCGCGCTGGCACGTCGACGCGCAGCGCGAACATCGGCAGCGTTCATTCGACGATTTCATCGCGGTGGCCGAGGATCTGGCCGCGACCGGCGTGACGACGGCCGCGCAGCTCGGGATCGAGGGCGGCAGCAACGGCGGATTGCTGGTCGCCGCGTGCATGATGCAGCGGCCGGAGCTGTTCGGCGCGGTGCTGTGCCGCGTGCCGCTGCTCGACATGCAGCGCTATCCGAAGCTGCACGCGGGCGCCGCATGGCTCGACGAATACGGCGACCCCGACGATCCGCGCGAGGGCGCGGCGCTGGCCGCGTATTCGCCGTATCACCGCGTGCGCGAAGGCGTCACGTATCCGCCGCTGCTGCTGACGACGTCGACGCGCGACGACCGCGTGCATCCCGCGCATGCGCGCAAGATGGCCGCGCGCATGCAGGCGCTCGGTCACGAACGGGTGTGGTATTGGGAGAACACCGACGGCGGCCACGGCAGCGCCGACGATCTGGAGCGTGCGGAGGCCGATGCGGCCGAGTTCGGCTTCCTGTGGGCCCATCTCGGGCCGGCGCCCGCGCGGCACTGAGCGCGCGGGCGGATGGGACGATCAGCCGACGACCGCGACGACGGGCGTGTGGTCGGACGGTTGTTCCCACGTGCGCGGCGTACGATCGACCTCGCACGACGTGCAGGTTTCCGCGAGCGCCGGCGACAGCAGGATGTGGTCGATGCGCAGCCCGGCGTTGCGGCGGAACGCCATCATCCGGTAGTCCCACCACGTGAAGGTTTTCTCGGGCTGCTCGAAGCGGCGGAACGCATCGACGAAGCCGAGCTCGATCAGTTGCGCGAAGTGCGCGCGCTCCTGCGGCGACACGAGGTTCTGGCCTTCCCATTTCGCGGGATCGTGCACGTCGCGGTCTTCCGGCGCGATGTTGTAGTCGCCGAGCAGCGCGAGCTTCGGGTAGCGCTGCAGCTCGGTGCGCAGCCACGCCTGCAGCGCGTCGAGCCATTGCATCTTGTAGACGAACTTGTCGGAGTCGGGCGCCTGGCCGTTCGGGAAGTAGGCGGAGACGATGCGCACGCCGTCGACCGTCGCGGCGACCACGCGCTGCTGCGGATCGTCGAAGCCGGGGATGTTGCGCACGATGTCCGATTCGTCGACGGCGAGCGACGCGCGCGCGAGGATCGCGACGCCGTTGTAGGTCTTCTGGCCCGTGAACCAGCTGCGATAGCCGATCGCCTCGAGATCGGCGCGCGGGAATTTCTCGTCAGGCAGCTTCAGTTCCTGCAGGCACAGTACGTCGGTGCCGCTTTGCGCGAGCCAGTCGAGCACATGCTGCTTGCGGACGTTGAGCGAGTTGACGTTCCAGGTGGCAATCTTCATTAAATCCTCTTCGCCTTATCTGGCGCGGGTTTGCGGGCGATGGGTAGCTGATATTCGGTTTTGACTACCCATCTAGCTACCCGATTCATTTTGTGTTGTTCGGGCGCGACACAAGCGCGTCCAAACTGGTCGACGTGATGCCGCTCGAACGCTTGCCGATCTTCACGAGCGTGAGCTTGCCGTCGCGCACCAGATTGTAGACGGTGGCCCGGCAGACGCCGAGCATCTTCGAGACCTCGGCGACGCGGTAAAGCTTCACGGGCGGCGTCGGCGCCGGCGGGGATTGAAGGGGCGTGTGCATGGTGGTTGCTCCTGGTCTGCGCGCGGTCAACGGCCGGCGCGGCGTTTCATGGCGTCGAGCAGGATGTCCTGCACGGCGCGCTTCGTTTCGCGGCGCTCGACGACGTCCTCGTCGATCGTGTCGCGCGCGATGATCGGGTAGATGAAAACGGGGCGGCGGTGCCCGGCCTGCAACTGGCGCACGGGCCCGATCCGCTCGACGATCTGCATGTATTCCTCGAGGTTCCACCAGTGGCCGAAGACCGCGAGGATGTTGCCGCCGTCCTGCAGGTTCAGGCCGTGGCCGGCACTGGCCGGGTGCGCGAACATCACAGGGATCTTGCCGGCGTTCCAGTCGCGGATCGTCTGCGGGTTTTGGTCGAGCTGGCGCCCGCGCGGAAACGCGCGCTGCAGCCGCGCGAGATCCGACTTGAAGTGGTACGCGACGAGCACCGGCATGCCGGCCGCTTCCTCGACGATTTCTTCGAGTGCCTGCAGCTTCAGGTCGTGCACCTCGTGCCACGGCGCGGTGTCGCGGCCGTCGTCCTCTTGCTTGTAGACGGCGCCGTTCGCGAGCTGCAGGCACTTCATCGTCTTGCTCGCCGCGTTCAGAGCCTCGATCGGGCTGTCGTCGATCTCCATGAACATCTGGCGTTCCATGTCGCGGTAGAGCCGCCGTGCGGCCGCCGGCAACTCGACGTAGATCGGGCGCACGATCGGGTCGTCGAGATCGAACCAGTCGGCCGGGTCGAGCGAGATCGTGCAATCGGCGAGTGCTTCCTGAATCTGCTGCTGCGCGTGCGGCAGCGGGCGCGTCTGGTGGTAGCCGTTGCCGCCGGGCACGGACTGGAACCATCGTTCCTCGAACGCCGAATAGCTGCGCCCGAGCCGCTGGCCGCCGTCGACGAACCACTGCTGCCCCCAGAGATCCTGCAGCCCATTCGGCGACGGCGTGCCGGTCAGGTTCACCCACCGACGCACCTTCGTGTGCGCAACCTCGGCAAGCGCGCGTCCGCGCACGCTGCCGCCGGACTTCTTCACGAACTCCTTGCCCTTGGTGCTGCGTTGGTTCGACACGCGCGTCGATTTCAGTTTCGTCGACTCGTCCGGGATCACCGTGCCAAAGGGCCACGGGCGCGGGTTGTGCTTGAACCAGTCGATCAACCAGGGCACGTTTTCATAATTGATCGAGAACACGGGCGCGTCGCGTCGCAGATTCATCGCCCGGCGTGCCGGATCGCCGACGAGCGGTACGACTTCCATGCCGGCCAGGTGCTCCCACTTCTCGCACTCGTCCGGCCACGTCGACTGAGCCACGCGGTACGGTGCGATGACGAGCGACGGCATCGTTTCGATCCCGAAGTGGTAGAGCGATTCGAGCGCCGTGAGCGTGCTGACCGTCTTGCCGAGACCCATACCGGCCCATACGTTCGAGCGCTCGATCTCCTGCTCGTGCTCGATGATGAGGCCCTGGTACTCCCACGGTGTGAACTTGCGGCGGGCGGTCATGAGCGGCGCTCCGTCGCCACGTGCAACACGCAGCGGAAGTACAGCGCGAGCGCGGCGTCGAGTGTCACGTCGAACGCGGTGATGCCGCGGCGGTCGGTCACATACCAGTTGAACGGGCTGAGCTGCCGCGCGCGCGGCTTGATCGTCTGCATCACGTGCCGTACCCCGCTGCGCAGAACTCGACTGCTGTCAGGCCGTAGTAGAGGCGGAAGTGGCCGATGCCGAGCGTGCCGGCGAGGCAGAGCGTCATGACGAGCGCGCCGACGCAAGCTGAGACGTAGATCGCGGCCTTCATGCTGCGTCTCCGTTCGTGGCCGGTTCGAACGCGAGCGGGGTCACGTCATAGCTGTCACGGCGCGAGAACGGCGCAGCCGGGTGGGCTTGTTCCCAAGCCCGATCCGACGCATACCAGCTATCCCATTCCGATTGCGGCGTGTCGATTTCCGGAATGGGCTTGCGTGCGTCTTCGTAGTCGCGGCATCGCTGCGCGAAGGCGTCGGCCGCTTCCTTGCTGGCGAATGCACGGGCCGGATCACTCCCTTCGTACATCGTGTTCGCCATCACGAGAAAAATTTCGCGATCGTCCGCAGGTGCGTGGTAGCGGTGCGCGCTGGCCTCACGCACGAACGCGTCGACAGCTTCGCGGTTGTCGATCACACGCACGTCGCAGCCGAGCGCGCGCAGGCGTTCGTGCTCGCGCTCCTGGCCACGCGTCGGCTTGCCGCCGGGCCGTTTCAGCTCGACGAAGTAGATCCGCGCCGGCGGGAACACGACGATCCGATCGGGCACGCTCACGCGCGCGGGGCTGCTGAATTTGTAGGCGTCGCCGCCCGCTGCACGGACACGGTCGACGAGGTAGGTTTCGACGGTCTTTTCGAGCATTGCCGTTTCCTTAGATCCAGGTGACATCGGCCGGGCGCGAATTCTTCGGTGCGCGCCAACCCATGATCACGCCCGCGAACTCGTCGTAGTTGTCGAACGTGACACGCGCGTTGTCGCCGTTGTAGGCGAGACGCGGCACGGGCGCGTGCGACTTTTGCATCAGCGTCTTGCCAGCATTGGCGAACGCGACGAGCAACTGCGGATCGAACTGGCCCGGCTCACCCGACGTCGCTTTCGGAAATATGCGGCGGTACTCGGGATAGCGGCCGTCGACCGGCGCGAAGGGCAACCGCAGGCCGGGTGCGTCGACGCACAGCGTGTGCTGGCCGTTGTCGATCTCGACGCGGGCGGGCGACAGCATGTCGCGCTTCGTCACCTTGGCTTTGTCGATGATGTCGTTCGGGACGATCAGCGCGGTGTCGACGGAAATGTCGTTCTCGACCGCGTAACGTACGACGCCGATTTTCGTGCCGTCGCAACCGACGCAGCGGGTTTCGAACGGCGTGGCTTCGAGGAACACACCGTTGAAGTAAGCGCGGATGTCGTTCTCAGCCGCGAGGAACTGCGCCGCCTTGAGCTGCGCGATGGTGAAGTGGATGGTCTGCACGCCGTTCTCCGTTCGTGTTAGGTGTTGCTGTACAATACACCTAACACGAACGTACAGCAATGCCTAACAACGAGAATTTTCGGCGGGGTCGATGACGACGAAATCGTCTTCGGACGGCGGGCTGCATTCGTGCCGCAGGAGCTGGTTGTGATCGCCGCGTTCGCGCTCGTACAGGCGCCAGCCGGTATCGTCCTCGCGCCACTTCAAACCGGCCTTGCCGCAGCGCTCGCACGTGCGGTCGAAGCCCCGCCGGAAGGGCGCTCGGCCGGTGAAAAAGCTGTCCTCGTCGTCGAACATCCGATCGAACATGCGGTCGAGGTGGTCGTCTGCAATTTCGCCCATGATCAGTCCTTCTTGTAGCGGTACGCCGAGAAGCCGGCGGCGGCCAGCGGCATGCCTTCGGCCCACGCCGGCGCGGTCGCGATCAGCTGCGACAGCTCGTCGGCCGAGTAGTCGTCGGTGTCAGGCGTCTCTGTAATCAGCTCGTCGTGGATCGACAGCACAATGTCGTAGCCGGCAGCCTCGACGGCGGGCGCGTTGTAGAACAGCACGTCGCGCGCGACGGCTTGGCACAAGTTCTCGAAGATCTTCCCGCCGTACGTCTTCGTGCGCTGCCACTTCCGGGTGTACTGGTTCACACCCATGTAACTGATCTCGCCGTCGTCGCTCACGCGCGGCGCGAGATAGCAGAGCTGACGCTTACTTGGCAGTTGCACGCGCAGCCACTCGCCATCGCGCCGCAGGATTACGCGCCGCGCGTGCACGGTCTTGCCCGGTGAGCTGATCGCCTGTACAGCCGAGTTCTTCAGTTCCTCCCAGTACCCCGAAATTTCGGGGTGCGCACCGCGCCACAGGCGTTTGAGGATGTCACACGCGACGAACACGTCCTGCGGTAGGCCGAGCGTGCGGCGCTTCTTCACAGCCCAATCCCACATGCGGCGTGCCTCGCGCACGACTTCGGGGTCGATCGTGCTGAGCGCTGCAAAGACCGCGGCGCGGATCGCTTCCAGTTCCATCTTGTACGTCAGTGTGAATGTGACGAACGCGCCGACGCCACCCTCGTATGCGAGCGCGAGTTCTTGCACTTTGCCGAGCTGGCGCATGGCCTTCGTGACGCTTTCGACGGACACACCGAACGACCGCGCGTAAGCCTGGATGTAGAGGTCAACGCCCTTACGGATCTCCTTGCCTTTCTCGTCGACGCCAAGGATCGTGTCGTAGTCGCGGAACGCCTGCAGCTTCCACTTCTCGCCAGCGAGCCATGCGGCGACGCGGCCTTCGATGTTCGACAAGTCGGACACATTGAGCTTGCGGCGGGGTGGGGCGATGATCGAGCCTCGCACGACGTTCGCCGTCAGGCCGATGACGTTCTCGAACACGAGATCCGCGCAGCCAGATTTCAGGGCCTCGATGCCGAGCTCGGTGTAGCGTTCCCCGTCACCGTCCGAGAACTTCGGCAGGCCGAGCTCGCGCGCCATCAGGCCGACGTCGGGGCGCGGCATGTTGCCAGGCTGATACAGCCGGTGCGCGACGCGGCCCGTGCGCGCGGCGCCGCAGAACTGCATGAGGCCGCGCAGGCGGCCGTCGGCCGACACACCGCGCAGCAGCGTTTTGTACTTCGACGAGCTCGTCATCGTCGCTTCGAGCCGAATCGCCAACAGCTCGCGCAGCGGGTCGGGCAGGTCCGGATCGTTGATGCGGCGCTCGAGCGTCGACTTCTTCATGTCGGGCAGGTCGACGCCGTATTCGGCGAGCAAGTGCGCGAGCAGCTTGTCGCGTTGCGTGGCCTTCGCGACTTCGCCGTCGGTGAGCTCGACCGTGCGCGCAGCGAGATCCTTCTGCGCGCGGTCGATCGCGCGCACCGCGGCCTCGGCGAGCTCGACATCCATCTGCATGCCGCGCATGTTGATGCGCTGATCCTGATGCCAATGCCCAAGCTCATCGACGTTGTTCGGGTAGTTCCAGCGCGGCATCGCCTTGTGCACGGCGCGCATGGCGGTGATGTCGTTGCCGGCGTAAGCGAGGAATTTCGCCCACTGCTCGGGGTGCGTCTCGCGCGTAGCGCGGCGCAGTTCGCTGAATGCGGGTCGGGGCTTGCAGAACAACTGGATCAGCTGCGCGCCTTCCTTGTCCTTCGCCTGGTCGACGGGCACGTTGAAGATCTCGCAGAGCATGCTGAGCGAGCCGGGCAGGCCGTGCGCGTACGCCTGCACCAGAGTGTCGCGCCACTTGTGCTCGGGCATGCGCGCGAAGATCTCCGGCTCGGCGTGCGACAGCACGACGCGATCGAACATGCCGCCGTTCTGCCACCAGTATTCATCGGCCTCGTCGATCGCCATGTCGAGCTCGGCCGGCATCGGCGTACCGGTGGTCACGTCCCAGGTGCCGACCGGGCCATCGTCGACCGCCCACGTCCAGATCATCACCTCGACCTGTTCTGCGTAGCGGTGCGTGCCGTGCTTCAGCGGGGTGGGGCTATACGTTTCGGTATCGAGCCAGAGCTTCATGCGTCGGCCTGTTGTGACAGCAGCGTGAGCTTGTGCGCGAGGCAGTAGCGCGCGAACGCCTGAACGGGCGTCTCGCCAGGCATCATGTCGGTGCCGTGCCCGATCGTGCCGCCTTTCCACGATCCTTTGCGCGGGCCGACTTCCTTGTTGAATTCGATGCTGAGCGAGCGGCGGATCTTTGGGCGGCGGAACAGCGACAGCCATTTAAACCAGCCTTCGCCGAATCGCCACTCACGTTCCTCGATGTGCGTGGTGGCCTCGATCACCTCGCCGTCGTAGTCGCGAAACACGAAGATGGCCTTCGGCATTTCCTTCTCGAATTCGTACCGCGAATCCGACTGCGCACGCCGCACTTCGCGATCGGTCGTGTCGAAATACGTGCGCAAGTGTTCGCCAGCCGGATCAAAGTAGCTGATGCGCACGTGACGCCACTGCGTCCACGGCAAGAATTTCGACCAGCTTTTCGTGGTCGCGCTATCGTTCGTCTGCGGGCCGAGGAACACTTGCAGGGAGCCGTCACATACGCGGAAACCCCACTCGCGCGGGTTCACGTCCCAATAGCCGCCGGATTCCGATGACCAGCTGTGCCGCGAAGTATCGACCCACACGCGAGAGGGTTTGACGAACTCGGGCAGCCGCCACTCGACGCGCCAGCGAAACGCGTAGATGACGATACGGTTCAGGCCGGGATTATCTTCGTCGTCGCCGGTCTCGTAAGTGACGCCGAACGGGTTCCAGTCGATGCGTTTGGCTTTCATTAGATAAGCTCCATTTGTTCGAACGGCATATCCGGCCACGTGTGCCACGCCTTCACTGCGTTCTCGCGCCAGTGCGTGACGCGCATGTTCCACGGCACGTGCAGGCCGCACACCAGCTTCCCGTCGAGCGGCACGATGTGATCGACGACGTGCAGGACGCCCGTGTCGCGCGTCAGCGTCTCGGCCCGTGCGTAGAGGATCGCGATCATCGTTCGCTGCACCTGCGACAACCACGGCGGCGTCGCGCGACGCTCGCGTGCACGCCGGCGCTTGCCAGCCATCAGGCCGGACGTGATCAGCGGCGCGCGGCGCTTCACGGGCACGAACAGCGGGCCGACGTGATGGCCGCCGCGCAGGTCAAGCGGCATCTGCTGTATCGGGTTCATAGTTCGGGTCCAGGTAGTCGGCGTCGCCCGGCTGGCGTTCCTCGCCGTTGCGCCGGTAGAAGCAGCCGACCGAGCCGCGGCGGTGCTTCGTGCATTCGTAGCGACCGGTCGAGCCTGTCCAGATGAACGCGCCGCATTGGCACTCGGTCGCGCAGGCTTCTTTCGCGCGGTTGTTGATCACGCGAAACCGCGTCCCGCCGCAGCCGGTGCACTTCCATCCGCGCACGTACTCGTCGGGGTGCTTCGGCAGAGTGAAGCGCCGTTTGCACTTCTCCCGACTGCAGCGGATGTGCACGCGCCGGCGCGGCAGAACGAGGCTCATTTCGCGGCGCGGCGGTCGATCTGCTCGATCGCGGCGAGGATCAGCGCGCCGGCCTTCACGAGCATCTGGCGCGGCGTGCCGGGCTTCCACCAGGCGCGGGCCCACGGCCACCACGCGGGCGTGAACGCGCATCGCTGGCTGTACGCGTGCAGTGCGTACGAGCCGGCGGCTTCCGCCAGTACGCCGTCGGCGAGCACCTCGTCGTCGCGCTCGGGCGTGAAGCCTTCGACGTTGATTTGGCGGCGGCGCTCGGCGATCACGTCGTGTGCTGCCGCCGTCAATACGGGGGCGGCAAACAGGTCGTGCGCACCATCGGGCAGCGCAGATGCGACGTGCGCGTGCAACATCATCAAGTAACCGCTACCGTGCTCGACGCGAACGGTAACGACGGGTTTGTTTTCGTGCAGCATTACGTTCCCCTGATAAGTAGTCCGAATGTCCGGCGTCCCGATCTTTCCGCTGTCTGATTTCAGCGCTCGCGGTTTGCGCATGCCGTCGCCGTGCGGCTGACTGCGGGCGGCGACGGTTAGCGAGAAAGGGTTTTGTGCCGTGGCGCCGGCCACGACTGGAGACGAGCGCCCCGCGTATCAGTGTGCGGCCGGGCACGAGGCCCGGCGCTGCAATCAGCCGAGCTCGTCCTCGGCTTCCGCCGGCGCGGCCGCCTCGAAGTCGTCTTCGTTCGCGCGGCTCGCGCCCGAGAAGCTGTCGCCCGGCGCGTGGAACTGCACGCCCATCAGACCGCAGCGGATGCCCGGGTTGGTCTTCGTCTGCGCGTAAATGTCGATCGTCGCGTTCACGTAGCAGCCGGCGTAGATGCGGCCTTCCTTGCCGGGCAACCAGTCGCCGTTCGCGTCGACGAGGCGCGCCGGCTTGTTGGTTTCCGGATCGGCGACGTTGTCGAGCAGCAGCGGGCGGCCGTCGTCGCGCTTGCGGTGCGCGGCGATGTACATGTTCCCTTCGAAGCCGTCGAAGTCCTTCAGGTCGCCGTTCTGGTAGCAGAACTTGTTCGAGTTGGTGCGGAAGCTGTCGACCATTGCCGGGCCTTTCTTCGGCCAGCCTTCGGCCGCGACCGCCTGGATTGCTGCCTCGATCGCCTTGTCGTTCTCGCTGCCTTTCTCGACGAGGAACGTCGCGCTGTAGCGGAACTTGCCGTCGCCGGCTTCGAACTCAGCGGCCGTGCGCAGGTTGTTGATGAAGGCGATACGGACGTTGGTGAGCTTGACTTTCATGGGTGGTGCTCCTTCGGTGGAATAGGGGTTACTGGTCGAGACGGTCGATCAACAGATCGGTGTAGCCGAGCGCGGCATTGACAGCGTCCATCGCTTGCGAATTGCTGAACACATGACCATTGACGAGGAACGCGGCCAACATCTGTGCGGCAATCCGCTCTCGACGCTGCGCCGCGAGTGACTGCTCGGCCGGCTCACGGACAGCGCGCAGTAGCGTCTGTGTATCGAAAACGGAGAAACCGGCTTGCTTCAGCGCGTCGACGACAGTGCGCTGCGGGTTGGAAAACTGGTCGTGCGTCATGCGAGGTCGCTCCCGTCGTCGGCCGTCGCGACTTCGAAGTCGTCTTCCGGCGGTTGGATTTCGAGGGCGGGGCGCGGGTCGGAGTCCGGCGCGACCGACGGGCGGCCGTCGCGCTGCACGATCAGGGCCTCGACCTTTTTCCAGCGGCGGGGCGATTCCCTCGACAGCAGCTTGTCGGCCTGCGTGGGGCTGATGAGCTTGAAGTTGTACATCTGGTCTTGCTTCAGGCGCATCGACTTGAGCAACGCCTCGGCGGCTTCCGGTTCGTTCCACTGGCGCGCGCCGCGGCGGCCGGCGACGAGCTTCACGCCGGGCACCGCGCGAGCCTGCAGCAGCTCGTGCTCGATGCGGCCGCGCACGGCCTTCCCCCACGAGTCGATCAGGTCGAGCGACGCGTAGATCAGGCCGAGGCGTTCGTTGTCGAGCAGCTTGACGTTCGTGTCGACGTACTCTTTCGGCACGTCGTACGCGGCGACGGCTTCGAGCACTTCGAAGTCAGCGCCGATCGTCTGCTCGACGTGCGCGGCGAGCGCCGGGCACACGGCCTTGGCCTTGCAGAACTTGCACTGCTTCTCGCCCGGGTTGAAGTCGCTCGGGCTGAGCGGTGCGAGCTCGACGCTGTCGACGTAGAGCAGCGCGCGCTCGGCGGCCGGCTTCGCGGTTTCAGCGATCCAGGCGTGCAGGTCGGCGGGCGTTGTGGCCCACTCGCTCGGCTTCTCGTTCACGCGCGGCTGATGGATCACGATGTTGATGCGCTCGAAGTCGTAGAACGCGCTGTGTTCCTCGTGCGCCGCATCAGCGTAGATCATGGCCTGATAGTTGCGTTCGGCCTGCACCGCGACGCCACGCCCGTACTTCAGGTCGCGCACTTCGATCTCGGCGCGGCCGTCCGGCCACGTCGCGATGATCACGCAGTCGCTCGTGCCCTTCGCGCCGGGCTCGCCCGTGATGTGCTCGATCGACAGCCGTTGCTCGACGAGCAGCGTCACCTCGGCGCCCGCAGCTTTCAGCAGCGTCTCACGGTCGTGAATCTCCGTGACGTACATATCGACATAGGCTGCCATTTCCTCGTCGACTTCAAACGTGCGGCGCGGCTCGGTGATCGTGTCGCCGGATTCCTCGTCACGGCGCGTGACCTTGCCGACCGGGATCACCGTGCCGATAAACTCGTCGGCGTAGCGCCGTTGTTCAAGACACCACTTCGCGAGCTCGTGCGCGGCGGTACCTTCGTCGGCGTACTCGCTCGACTCGTCCGGCTGGCCGATCTGCGCGGCCGTCGACGCGGCGCACTCGATCCAGGTATAGGCCGACGAGGGGGACAGGAGCGCGTGCTCCTGATCCTCGACGACGGCCGCGATGGCAGTCTGGTTCATTTGCGCACCGCCTTCCGCGTGGCCGGCTTCTTGCCCTTCGGCCAGCCCGCGGCGGTCAAATCTGCAACGAGGTTCGCGATCACCGGAACCGTGCGGTCGACCGCAGCGTCGGGCGACGGCAGGTACTTCGCGAATTCCGGCAGGCGTTCGTGCGCCTGCTTAACGGTCGTGCAGGCAGCGATCGCCGCGCTGATCTTGGCGCGCAGCGTCTTACGCGATTCGAGCTGTTCGCCACGCTGCTTGGACAGTTCGACGATCTGCGACCAGAACGGCGTGTCCGTTTGCATCACCGCCTTCGTGTCGGAGCCGGAGCCGCTCGTTACAACCGTCACCGACGACAACGAGCCGGGGAGCCCGATATATGCGTGATTGAAGTGATCTCCGAATTCCTTGTAGAGAGCGCGCAATTTCGGCGGCAGGTGGTCGACGGCCCATTTCTGGGCAAGAACGCGTGCTTGTTCTTGGTGATCGACGTACGGCACGTCGTCGAGAACAGACGCAACGAATGCCTCGCGCATGGTGGTGGTCAGTCGCATGGCGGCTTACTCCTGCGTCTCGGCTTCGCGCGGGTCGAGCGTGCCGGCCAGCACGCGCAGGCCGTACGCGAAGACGTCGGCGTACTGATCGGCGGTCAGGCCGCGCTTGCCGGCCTTCTCGCTGACAGCGTTCGCACCGAAGCGGGCGAGCACGGCCTCGGCGATCGCGCGGCCGTCGCCCGGGATCTTCGAATTGATGCCGGTGACGATCAGGCGCTTCACGTTCTCGAGCGTCGGCTCGGCGTCCTTCAGCTCGGCGTAGATCTCAGCCGTGTGCGTGGCCCACGGCTTGAGCTCGCCGCTCGGCTGCTCGGCGCTGGATTTCTCGGGAGTCTGTGCAGACGTCGCGCCAGACGGCTTCGATACGGTCGCGGTCTGCGCGGCATCCGAGGCAGCGGCGGCAGTCGCATCCGTTGCCGTGCCCGACGTCGGCTTTTTTGCAGCAGCGGCTTCCTTGTCGTTCAGCTGCTTCTGCGCGGCGGCGACAGCCTGCACGCCGGGTGCGGAGTGGAGCGCGGCGCTTGCCTGCGCGGTTTGCAGCGCGCCGGATGCAATCAGCGCGGCGGTGAGTTCCTTGATCGCCGCGGTGTTTTCGGCGATGGCCTGTTCGAGAGACATGTAAAGCACTCCTTAACGGTTGTGCGGCTTGTGTGGCCGCGGCGGGTGATGCAAAGTCGGTGTGGTGTGATTGCCCGCAGGGCGGGAGCGGGTGGTCAGGCGGCGTTCTCGCCGAGCGAGATTCGCAGGGTGACGCCACGCTGGATCGCTTTCTCGATTCGATCGTTGATCCGTTGCTCTGCGTCGCGCATGGCGTTGTTCACCAGATCGGACGTGTTGAGCTTGCGGTGAAAGTCACCCGCGATCTCACTCGTAAGCTGAGCGCGCACCGCAATACGCAGTTCATCGGCGATCTTCTTCACGCCGATCTGCGAGCGAATGTCTTCCTTCAACTGCGCAACCAATTGGCGGATCACTTCTTTCTTGATTGCGTCGGTGATCTCGATGTTCATCGTCTTTCTCCTGTAGCGGGATGGGTTGGTTAGGCCAGCCACTTCGCGCCGAGCGCGATCAGGTTCTTCGGTTGCCACGTCGCCCAGCTCTTCAACTGATCCCGAAGCGTCTTCGGCGTGACATTCATTTCGGCAGCCTTGCTATTAATCAGCTCGACGTCGGCGAGAAGCCGCGCGAGAACGGGCGCTGCGGCTGCCTTGTCCTGCTTCAGCTGCTCGACCCGCGCCTTCCGAGCGGACTTCTCGGCTGCTGCTTGCTCGCGCTTGTACGCGTCAATCTGGGCGTCGATGTCGCCGCGCTTCGCGAGTGGCAGATTGAGCAGACCGTGATCGAGTGCCATCGTCGTTCCCCTTCGTGTTGCGTTTGTAGCGTCACGTAAGGCAATGCTGTACACGAATCGTAGGCGACGCTGTACGTGAGTGTCAAGCGACACTGTACATAAAGTGCGAAAAAATACCCGCACGCGGCGGGTATCGGTTTGGCGGGGTAGGGTGCGCGTTACACGAGCGGGCGCCACTGGCCGGTGACGACGCCGATAATCTCGGTCGTCTTGTCGAACGGAATATATCGCGTGGGCCAGTTCGGGTTGAGTGCGTGCAGCATCGGGCCTTCGCTTTCGTCGAGCAACAGTTGCTTGAACGTTGCTTTCTCGCGGTTGCGGCGCGCGATCACCAGGCTACGGTGCAGAGGGTCGCGTTCCGGGTTCACGCTGATGAAGTCGCCGTCACGAAACGACAGGTCGCCGCCCGGGTTATACATGCTGTCGCCGACAACGCGCAGCACGAAGCCGTGTCGCCCGCTCGGGAACGGGCACGCGATCCAGTCCTCAGCGTCGCCCGGTTGAAAGTTGTCCACGATTTCGCTCCAGTCACCTGCTTGCACCCACGAAATTAGGGGCAGCTTTCCGACTGGCCATTCTGTAATGTTGCTTACTGGTTCGTCAACAATCTTTGGGGTTTGTTTCGCTTTCGTGAACTCTGACGCAGGGGCCGCGCGTAGACGGGCGCGAGCCGCGGCTGAATTGATGACCGTCGGCGGGTCGAACTTGAAGTGCTTACCACTGACGCTCGTGTCGGGCTCGTCGCCGGGCAACGTCATGTCGCCATCAAGGAGATAAGGCACCGTCGTCTGCAGCAAGAACGCGAGTTTCGACAAGCGGACCATATCCGGTTTGGAGCGTCCGCTTTCCCATTCCGCGACAGATGCGCGCGTGATCCCGAACTCATCGGCGACCTGCTGCAACGTTAGCTTGTGCTTCAGGCGCAGTGCGCGGATGCGGGTGCCAATGTGTGCGGCTTCGGTCACGACAATCTCCTATCTTTCAGTTGACTGTACAGCGGCACATAACTAACATGTACAGCAATACCTGACATTGAACGGGGGCAACGTGTCACTCATCAAGGACGCAGTAACCGAGGCCGGCGGCGCAACCGTCGTCGCGGCCGCGTTCGGCATCTCGCGAATCTCCATCTACGAGTGGATCGACAAGGGCCGCGTGCCCGAGCCGCGCGTCCTGCGCCTGGCCGAGCTGACGAAATGGAAGTTCACGCCGCACCAAATTGCGCCGGCGCTGTACCCCAATCCGCGCGACGGACTGCCCGTCTAAGTGTCAGGTAAGACCTAACACGGGCCGAACATTAACCGATAAATCAGGCACATACGGGAATACCCGTACTGCCTGTGTGGGTATTCGTCCATGCAAAACGCATCCGAATCTGCAAATTGGGTCGGCATCGCGAGCACCCGCCGACACCCCATCTTCGCGCGGTTCTGCGCACAATTCCTATGAATAATGAGACTCTGGTCGCGGCGCTCGCGCCGATCGTTTCGCGCGTCGTCACTTCGCACTGCTGGATAAAGCGCGACGGGCCGCCGTCGCACATTCGCCGGCCGCTCACGCCTGACAAACTCGCGCATCACGTGAACGGCGGCCCGGCCTACGGCGCCGCGCAGATCGCGCCGGGCGAGTCGACGACGCGCGTCGCGTGCCTGGATCTCGATTCGCACAAGGGCGAAACGTCGTGGTACGACATGCAGGCCGCGGCGCTGCGCGTGATGGCGCGGCTCGAGGCGTGCGGGCAGCGGCCGATTCCGTTCCGTTCGTCGGGCGGGGCGGGGCTGCACATTTACCTGTTGTGGGACGAGCCGCAGGACGCGTACAGCGTGCGGTGCCTGCTGCGCGACGCGCTCGCCGCGTGCGATCTGCGCGACGGCGTGAAGGGCGTGGCCGCCGGCCAGGTCGAGGTCTTCCCGAAACAGAACAGCGTGCCGAGCGACGGGTTCGGCAACATGTTCGTGCTGCCGCTGGCAGGTAAGTCGGTGCCGCTCGATTCGTTCGAGCTGGACGACATGCCGAAGGAATACGCGGCGGAAATGGACTGGCCGACGAGCGCGCCCGTGCCGCACGTCGCGCGCGAGGAAATCGTGATGCCCGGCGCGGTCGACGTGCCTGTCGAGCTCGAAACGCTGAAGTCGGCGCTCGACATGATCCCGAACGCGGGTGACGACGAGCTTGACTACGAGGAATGGCGCAACGTCGTGTTCGCGATCCATCACGCGGCGCGCGGCGATGACGCCGGCCTGGCGCTCGCGCACGAGTTCTCGGCGCGGTCGAGCAAGTACGAGCCGCGCTTCCTCGATGAGCGCGTGTGGCCGCACATCGGCAAGACTGGCGTCGACGAGCGCGCGCCGATCACCGGTCGCACGGTGCTGCACCTGGCACGCGCGCACGGCTGGCAAGAGCCGATCGAAGACGACTTCGAAGTCGCGGCCCGCGTCGAGGCGGTGGCCGTCGGCGCGCCGCGCGCTGCCGAGCCGGTAATCGAGGCCCGCGCACCGCAAGCGCCGGCGCCGACCGGTACGGGTGAGCAACCGCCGCGCGCCGCGAAAAAGAAGAGCGCCGACGAGCCGCCGAAGGGCTACCGCGCACGCACCGAGTTCGGCAATGCCGAGCGCATGCTCGATCGGTACGGCGAAGGGCTGATGTACGTGCCCGAGATCGAGAAGTGGTACATGTGGACGGGCGTCTACTGGCGGCAGGCTGCCGACGTCGAGCTCGCGCACATGGCGAAGGAGACGATCCGCGCGTTGCCCGACGAGGCCGACGAGCTGCAGACGGCCGAGGAACGGATCGAATTCTTCAAGTTCTGCGCGATCTGCCAGAAAGCCGCGATGGTCGCGAACATGATCCGGCTCGCTGCATCCGACCCGCGTGTCGTCGTGCCCGTCACCGAGCTCGACCGGCACACGCATCTGCTCGGCGTCGCGAATGGGGCCGTCGACCTGCGCACGGGCGAGTTGCTGGCGCCGGACAAGGCGCACCGTATCACCGTCGTGACGCCGCTGTCGTACGATCCGCGCGCGGCCGCGCCGCTGTTCGAGCAGACCGTGCGCGATGTGTTTTTCAACGACGCCGAGCAGATCGAGTTCTTCCAGCGCCTCATCGGCTACGCGCTGATGGGCGTGCCGATCGAGGATTTGCTCGCCATCCCCTACGGTATGGGCTCGAACGGGAAGTCGACCGTGCTCGGCGCGATCCGCAGTGCGTTCGGTGGGCACGCGAAGTCGGCCAGCGCCGAAACCTTCCTGTCGGCCGGCGCGGGTGGCGGTGGCTCAGCCGGCGCAGCGCGAGAGGATCTGCTGCGCTTGCGCGGCGCGCGCTTCGTCTACGTGAGCGAACCGGACGAGGGCAGTGAGCTGCGCGAGGGGCTGATCAAGAGCATGACGGGCGGTGATCCGATCCCGGCGCGCGGGATGTACGCGAAAGCGACGGTCGAGATCGTGCCGACGTGGGTCGCGTTCATGCCGACCAACCATCGCCCGATCGTGAAGGGCGACGATCACGCGATCTGGCGGCGCCTGATGCTCGTGCCGTTCACACGGAATTTCGACCGCGATCCGGACATCGTGAAGGATCCCGGCCGGGCGCAGCGCATCGCGGCAGAGCTGGCCGGCGTGCTCGCGTGGTGCGTGCGCGGCGCGCTTGCCTACCAGCAGCACGGGCTGAGGCCGCCAAAGACCGTAGCTGCGGCGCGCGATGCGTACAAGGCCGACATGGATCTGCTCGGCGAGTGGATGGACGAGCGCTGCAAGACCGACAACGGGGCCGCGTCATCGAACGAGGACTTGTGGCGATCCTGGCGCTCGTTCGCCGAGCAGCGCGGTGAACTGCGATTTATTGCTAATTCGCGCGCGTTGGCGCGTCGCCTTGGTGCGCGTGGTTTTTTGCAAGTTAAAGACACTCACGGAATTCGCGGACGCGGATTTGCAGGAATTTGCGTGAACAACGAAGTTGACTTCGAAGGTAGTGACCTTGGCTGAGTGAACGCGCAGAAGTTTGCACGTTGTTGAAGGGCGCGGGGCCGAAGTTGCGACGTTAGCGACGATAAACCCCCACTTTTCATAAACTTTTTGTCTCTATATAGGCGAAAAAAGTTTAGGGAAAAACGGGTTTTATCGTCGCTAACGTCGCAAAGCGGAACGTGCTGAAAATTACTTGTTAAGTTGTACTTATTTACGAGTTTGACTTTACCGAAGCGATGAACAATGCTCCGGTCAACGATGAAGGAAGGGCAAACCATGACCCAAAGCGGAATTGATTGGCGCGAGGTGCTATTCGACCTGCGGCGCCTCGACCTGATGCCGAAAGACGTGGCGCGCGAACTGCGTGGCGTGATCAGCGAGGCGGCCGTGCGCGCGTACACCGAGGAAGTGCGCGAGCCGTCGCACGTGCGCGGCGAACTGATCCTCGATCTCTGGTGCGCGAAGACGGGCAAGCGCCGTGAAGACGCGCCGCGCCGGCCGCTGTTGCTGCGCTCGAACCCTCTGGCGCGGGTGGTGCGCGCATGAGCAAGCTGAACGCAAAACAACGCGTGTTCGTCGGCGAGTATCTGAAGGACTTGAACGCGGCCGCAGCCGCGCGACGCGCCGGGTACAGCGAGAAGACCGCCGATCGGATCGGCGCGCAGCTGCTTGGGAAAACTTGGGTCGCCGAGGCGGTCGCCGAGGCGATGAAAGCGCGGGCCGCGCGCACCGAGATCGACCAGGATCGCATCGTGCGCGAGCTCTGGCACGTGCTGATAGCCGACGCGAACGGGCTCGTCGAATATCGCCGCACGTGCTGCCGCTACTGCTACGGCGCGGGCCATCGCTACCAGTTCACGGCGGGTGAGATGGAGATTGCGCGACGCGAGCACGCGGCGTTCGTGCTGAAGGCGCAGCAGGACGAAACCGAGCTGCCCGCCGAGCTGCTGATCTTCAACGAGCGCGGCGGCATCGGCTTCGATCCGCGCAAGCCGCCTGTCGACGGCTGCCCGGAATGCTTCGGCGAAGGCGAAGGCGAGGTGTTCGTGAAGGACACGCGCGACCTGTCGCCTGAGCTGCGCAGCCTGTACGCCGGCGTGAAGCGAACGAAGGACGGGCTCGAGGTGAAGATGCACGACAAGAAGGCGATGGGCGAATTGCTGATGCGCCACCTCGGCATGCTGAACGACAAGCTCGAACTGACGAAGCCGCGCGTGCGCGTGAAGGATCTGACGGGCCGCAAACCGAATTGAAATACTCACTGGCGATCTAAATCGACACTCGATCGCCTTATCTGACGGCCGCTGCGCGCCGCGCGGCATGCGAAAACGGCGCGCAGCTACCCACGTAGCTACCTTTCTGGCGGGCGCAGCGCCCGTTTTCCATGAGCGAAATCGAATTCCACTACAAGCCGCAGGGCGAAACGCTCGAACGCTACATCCTGTCCCGCGCGTCGCGGTCGTTCATCATGGGCCCGCTCGGCAGCGGCAAGACGAACGCGAGCTGTTGGAAGGCGTTCCGCATCATGTGCGAGCAGGAGCCCGACGCCGACGGCGTGCGGCGCACGCGCGGCGCGGCCGTGCGGAACACTTACCCCGATCTGTTGTCGACGACCGCGAAGGACTGGCTCGATATGTTCGGCGACCTGGGCCGGTGGGTGGGCGGGGGCCTTGAACCGCCGACGCACTACCTGTCGTTCGAGCTCGAGGATGGTACGAGCGTCGAGGCCGAAATGGTCTTCATTGCGCTCGATCGCCCCGAGCACGAGCGCAAGCTGCGCGGCATGCAGCTCACGTTCGCGTGGCTCAACGAGGTGAAGGAGCTCGCGAAGCCGATCCTCGACATGCTCGACCTGCGCGTCGGCCGCTACCCGAAGGACGTGCATCCGACCTGGTACGGCGTGTTTGGCGACACCAACGCGCCGGACTCCGACCACTGGTTCTATGTGCTCGCCGAGGAAACGAAGCCCGAGGGCTACGCGTTCTTCCGGCAGCCGGGCGGCGTCGTGCGCGACGGCGATCGGTGGGTCGTCAACCCGCATGCCGAGAACATCGACAACCTGCCGCCGGGGTACTACGAGCGCGGCATGCAGGGCAAGAAATTCGACTGGATCAAGGTGAACCTTGGCAACGATTACGGATTCGTCGTCGACGGGAAGCCAGTGCACCCGGACTATGCGGACTCGCTGCACTGCAAGCCGTTCGAGCTGTCGAAGTCGCTGCCGCTCTGGATCGGCATGGACTTCGGCCTGACGCCGGCCGCGGTGATCGGTCAGCGTAAGCCGATGGGCGGGTGGCGCATCCGGTCGGAAGTTGTCGCGACGAGCATGGGCGCGCGCAAGTTCGCGATCGAGCTGAAACGGCACCTCGCCGAGATCTACCCGGGCTTCGAGGTCGCGGGCATCTACGGCGATCCGGCGGGCGACCAACGTTCGCAGGCGGACGACGAGGACACGCCGTTCAAGATCCTGCGCGCAGCCGACTTCGAAGCGCGCCCCGCGCCGACGAATGACACGGCGCTGCGCTATGGCGCAGTCGACGAGGCACTGACGCGGATCATCGACGGGGAGCCGGGGCTGCTCATCCATCCCGACTGCCGTACGTTGCGCAAGGCGCTGTCCGGCGGCTACTGCTTCCGCCGCATGGCAGTGAGCGGCGAGCGGTACGCGGACAAGGCGGACAAGAACATGTATTCGCACGTGGCCGAGGCGAGCCAATACCTGCTGGTCGGCGCGGGCGAGCACAAGCACCTGGTGCGCGTGAAGCGCACGGGCAGCAAGCGCTCGACGCGCGCCACGATGGACTAGACTGGCAGGGCCATTTCGGCGAAAGGACCAGATAAAAGGGGATCAAACATGGCGACTTTCAAGGCGACAACGCAATACGGTGATTGGAAAGGATCCGCGTCCGCGGATCGTGCCGATGAGGTGGCTATTACCGAGTTTTTGCGGAAGAACGGCCAGGTCAAAGACAACGAATTCGTGGTCGGGGCAAACCTGTGGGTGGGCGAGAATCACGCCGGCAAGCTTGGACGGACGGCCGTTACCGCGTACGTGATAGATCTCGACGGTCATCGTACTGTTCCGGAGGCGATTGCAGCCGCGGGCGATGCGCTGCAACTTCGAAAGGTCGCCGTTGATGTGACGCTCGAACAGTTCCTCGGCCTGTTCAAGCGTTTCTCCGTTTCGTTGAGCGCGCCGGAGCTGGCGATCGAAGGTCGCGAGTTCACGGAAAGCGAATAACCCCTTCGCAACAACGCACGATTCTGCGTGCGTGACCGCCTAGCCTCTTCGGGAATCTCCGGAGAGGCGCATGAAATTCCTCGGGCTCAGCCCTGACATTCCGGCAGCAGCAGCCCCGCTGCCCGACAACACGCAACCGACGACCGACACCACGACGGCGGCCGACGACGCAACCGCGAAGTTGCGCAAGCGCCGCGGCACCGCCGCGACCATCCTCGCCGGCGACTCGACGACGGTCAGCTCGTCGTCCGTCAACGCGCCCGCGGCGACTGCCGCCGGCAAAGCCATGCTCGGGCAATGACGAACGACGACGCGAAGCTGCTGCAGGCGCTGAACGCCGACCACGGCCGCATGAAGGAAAAGCGGCAGTCGTTCGAAGCGGTGTGGAACGACGTCATCGATTACGTGATGCCGAGCATGGACAAGTTCGGCAAGACACCGCGCCCGGACACCGAGAAGGGTCGCGAGCGCGGGCAGAAGATGTTCGATTCGACAGCGCCGCTCGCACTGCGCAACTTCGTCGCCGCTGAAGATTCGATGATCACGCCGGCGACGCAGCTCTGGCACCGTCTGAAGACGAGCGACGATGCGCTCAACGAAACGCCCGCCGTGAAGGCATACCTGCAAGCCGTTGTCCGCGTGCTGTTCGCCGCCCGCTACCGCTGGCAGGGCGGCTTTGTCACGCAGATGGGCGCGACCTACCAGAGCATTGGGCTGTTCGGGCCCGGCGCGATCATGATCGAGCACGACATCGGCCGGGGGCTCGTTTACCGCAACCTGCCGATGCAACGTCTCTGGTTCGCCGAGAACAACGCCGGGATGATCGACAAGACGCACGTCGAGTGGTCGTTGACCTTGCGCCAGGCCGAGCAGCGTTTCGGCCGCGCGAACCTGTCGCCGGCCATGCAGTCGGCGCTTGAGCGCGACCCCGAGAAGTCCGCCACGTTCTACCACGTGGTTGAGCCGCGCGCCGACCGCGATCCACGCAAGCTCGACGGCCGCAACATGCGGTTCGCATCGTACTGGCTCGACGAGGGGCGCGAGCGCATCGTTCAGAACAGCGGGTTTCGCACGTTTCCGATCGCGATCGGTCGCTTCTACGTTGGCAGCGACAGCGTGTACGGCGGCAGCCCGGCATACGACTCGATGCCGGACATTCGCATGGCGAACGACATGGCGAAGACCAACATCCGCGGTGCGCAGAAGCTGGTCGATCCGCCGTTGCTCGCGAGCGAGGACGGCGTTCTTGAAGGCTTCGACCTGCGTTCCGGATCGCTGAATTGGGGCGGCCTGGACGACAAGGGCAACGAAATGGTGAAGCCGCTGCTCACGGGCAAGCAGGCGCAAATCGGCATCGAGTTCGCGCAGGACACGCGGCAGACGATCAACCAGTGGTTTTACGTGACCCTGTTCCAGATCCTCGTCGACAGCGGAGACATGACCGCGACCGAGGTGTTGCAGCGCGCGCAGGAGAAGGGCGTGTTGCTCGCGCCGACGCTCGGCCGCACGCAGGCCGAACTGCTCGGCCCGCTGATCGAGCGCGAGATCGACATCCTCGCCGAGGCAGGCCAACTGCCACAGATGCCGCAGGAACTGATCGACGCGGGCGCGGATGTCGACGTCGAGTACGACAGCCCGTTGAACAAGGCGATGCGTGCCGGCGAGGGCACGGCGATCCTGCAATGGCTGCAGCAGCTCGGGGTCGTTTCTCAATTCGATCCTGCCGCCGCGAAGGTGCCGAACGGCCAGCGCATCGCGCGCCTGCTCGCCGATTACGGTGGCGTGCCGGTCGAAGCGATGAGCACCGACGAGGAACTGCGGGCGCAGCAAGCCGCCGAGGCGCAGGCCGCGCAGATGCAGCAAATGCTCGCCGCCGCGCCCGTGGCCGCCGGTGCGATCAAGGATCTCAGCGATGCGCAGGTCAGCGCGCAGACGGCGAGGGTGTGATGGGCGCGCGCTTTCTTCGATTCTGGAACCGCCGCGAACAATACCGGCGTTGCTTCTGCGACGAACGCGGAAACCTGACGCCGGCAGGCGAGGCCGTGCTCGCCGATCTCGCGCAGTTCTGCCGCGCCAACCAGTCGACCGTCATCACGTCCCCCGTGCAACGCACGATCGATCCGCTCGCGACGATGGTCGCCGAGGGCCGGCGCGAGGTGTTCGTGCGCCTGATCCAGATCCTCGGGATGGATGACGCGCAGCTCAATTCCCTGAAGGACGAGGCCCCCGAATGAATCTCGTATCGATGAAGCTCACGCCCGCTGAGGCGAAGACCGAAGCCAACGAAGGCACCGCAATGGCTGCGCCGGAAGACCAACCCGCGTATCCGTGCGGTCTGTCGATCTACCTGGACGACGAGGTGCTCGCCAAGCTCGGGATGACCGCGTTGCCGGACGTCGGCGCGCCGCTGACGCTGATGGCGCGCGTCGAGGTGTGCAGCAAGAGCCAGTACGAGAACCAGAAGGGCACGGATACGAGCCTGTCGCTGCAGATCACGGACATGGCGCTCGCGCCCGAGACGCAATCGCCCGAGCAGCGCGCGGCGAAGTTCTACAGCAACGCGGCAGGCGGTCAGGCATGAGCACGCGAATCAAACAGTCAACAGCGTTCCTGGTCGACGATAACGGCCGGCTCGTCGGATACGTCGACGAGAACGGGCGCGAGCGCGAACTGAACGGCGCATTCATCACGCCGGGCGGCACACCGACCCGCGCGAATTACGTGTTGGCCTCGTCGAGCGCATCGAGTTCGGTAACAGGGACGACAAGCGAGGCGACCCTCGCTACGGCGCAGATTCCCGCGAACACGCTGGCGTCGCCCGGCGCGCGGTTGCGGGTCACGCTCAGCGTTACGTGCACCAACAACGCCAACGCGAAAACGCTGCGCGCTCGGCTCGCCGCCGTGCAGGCGTTGCAGCTCAGTTCGTCGTTCTCGAACGTGACGGGCGGCCGGGTGTACTTCGACATCGTGGCCACGAGCAGCGCAGCCCAGAAGTGCATGAGCGGCGTCGCGAGCTACAGCACGGCCGCCGGCGCTGCAGTTACCGCAATGGCGGTCGACATGACGCAGGCGCAGAGCTTGACGCTTACGGCGCAGCTCGCAACTTCGACCGACACGTTCCAGCTCGAGGAATACACCGTGGAGATTCTGCGCCCGTGATCACGATACCCGTTGCGATCGTTAATGGCGTGCTCGCGCCGTCAACTCCGATTCCGTCGGATGCACTGGCCGTCGCCTGCGACGGCGAGATCTACACCGTTTATCAGCCCGGCGACACGTTGCCGGAGGTACCCATCGAATAAGGAGGTTCCATGTTTTTCCGCATGTTCCGCAAATTCCGCCTGCTCGAAGGTGAAACCACGACGACCGGCGAGCCGGCTGGGGGCGCTGCAGCAACCGGCGCGACGGCGACGACCGATCCGGCTGCAGCCACCACGACCGCCACGCAAAGCGACGGCGCAGCGACGACGACGACCGAAGGCACGCACGATTCTGCGTCGACGTGGTTGCAATCTATCGCCGACGCTGACCTGCGCCAGTTCGTCGAGGCCAAGGGCTTCAAGGATGTGGGCGAAGCGGTCAAGGCGATGCGCGAGTTCGAAACGAAGCATGCGGCGCCGGCGAGTGCGGACGATTACCAGCTCGGCGATGGCGACTTCGCGAAGACCGCGGCGACGTGGTTCCACGAGGCCGGTATTCCGGCCGAGGCCGCGAAGGCGCTGGCAGCGAAGTGGAACGGGTACGTCGGCGAGCAGAACACCCGAGCCGAGGAAGCACGACTCGCTAAGGGCGAGGCAGAGCTCACGACGCTGAAAGGCGAGTGGGGCGACAACTACGACAAGAACGTCGAGCTCGGTCGCCAGGCGATGCGCAAGTTCGGCGTGTCGGCCGAGGTGATCGACAAGCTCGCTGGTGCATCCGGGGATGCGGCAACGATCAAGGTGTTTTCCTCGATCGGCGCGTCGCTGAGCGAAGGAACGTTGAATCCGGGTGGCGATGGCGGCAGCAGCGGCGCGGCGCTCACTCAAGAACAACGCGCTGCGAAGTTCTACGCCAACACGAAAACGTAAGGAGCTTTCATGGTCACTCTTGCTACGAACAACCCGACCCTCGCGGACATCGCGAAGGGCCTCGATCCGGATGGCGCCGTCGCGCAGACGATCGAGATTCTCGACCAGACGAACGAGATCCTCGCGGATGCGACGTTCGTCGAGGGCAATCTGCCGACGGGCAACCGCACGACGATTCGGTCGGGCCTGCCCGCTCCGACGTGGCGCAAGCTGTACGGCGGCGTTCAGCCGACGAAGGCGACCAAGGTCCAGGTGACGGACAACTGCGGCATGCTCGAGGACTATGCCGAAGTCGACAAGGCCGCTGCCGACCTGAACGGCAACGCGATGGCGTTCCGTCTGTCCGAGGACCACGCGCACATCGAAGGCATCAACCAGGAAGCCGCGCAGACGCTGATCTACGGTAACGAAGGCGCCGCGCCGTCCGAGTTCACCGGCCTCGCGCCGCGTTACAACTCGTTGTCCGCGCAGAATGCCGACAACATCGTCGATGCTGGCGGCACGGGCGCCGACAACACGTCGATCTGGCTGGTGGTGTGGGGCCCGAATACGGCGCACATGATCACGCCGAAGGGCTCGAAGACCGGGCTCACCGTGACCGACAAGGGACAAGTGACGGTCGAGAACGCCGACGGCGCGGGCGGTCGCATGGAAGCGTACCGCACCCACTACAAGTGGGATCTCGGGTTCACGCTGCGCGACTGGCGCTACGTGGCGCGTGTCTGCAACATCGACGTGTCCGACCTCGCGACGTCGGCGAATACGCAGGCGCTGATCCGCTACATGATCATGGCGTCGGAACGTATCCCGCAATTCGGCATGGGCCGCGCGGCATGGTACGTCAACCGCAACATCCGCGAAAAGCTGCGTCTCGGCATCATCGACAAGATTGCGAACAACCTGACGTGGGACACCGTGTCGGGTCAGCGCGTGATGATGTTCGATGGCATTCCGGTGCGCCGTACCGACGCGATCCTCAGCACGGAATCGCGCGTCGTTTAACGCGGCGGGGCGGCGCTTATGCGCCGTCCAATCTTACCGAACCCATTCGAAAGGACATCGCAATGTACATCGACTCGCTTCTCGAATTCTCGCGTGCGCAGGCGCTGTCGGCGTCGGGCGCATCGACGAACATCATCGATCTCGGCAGTGATCGCGACATCGGTCCCGGCCGCCCGCTGTGGATCGTGATCGGCGTCGCGGTTGCTGCCGTCGGTACGGGCACGTACCAGATCGATCTGGAAACCGACGACAACGCCGGGTTCGCGTCGCCGACGAAGATCGCGTCGGTCACGCCGGCCGCGGCAGCGCTCACCGCTGGCCAGCGCCTGGTGCTCGGCATGCCGTTCGCGAACGAGCGCTATCTGCGCCTGAACTACACGCTCGGCGGCACGTCGCCGGGTGTCACGCTGAACGCGTTCCTGACCGATCAGGATCCGACCGCGTGGCAGGCATACCCGGACGGCATCGCGTAACCCACGAAGCCTGATCGATGGGCGGCATCCGCCGCCCGTTCAACGCACACAACGAGGTAAGACATGCCGAAGGTCAAGGCGATTCAAACGGGCTTCTATCGCGGCGCGCGCAAGCGCGTCGGCGAAGTGTTCGACGTCGAGAAGGGCGAAAAGGCGAAATGGTTCGTGCCGACCGACGAGGCGCCGACGGGCCCAAAAGCCCGTGGTCGCAGCGACAGCACGTCGAATACGGATCCGACGACTGGTTCCGGCTCGTCCGGCGGGCAGGACGCCGACGATCTGCAGTAACGGATTGACGAATGGCGTCGCAGGTAGGCATCGCGAATCGCGCGCTGACCAAACTCGGGTCAGCGCGTATCACTTCGCTCGACGAGGACTCGAAGGCAGCCGCTGTGTTGAATTCGATGTACGACGACGTGCTCGACGCGTGCCTGCGTGAACACGTTTGGTCGTTCGCGAAGACACGCGCGCAGCTCGCCGCGCTCGCCGATGCGCCGCTGTTCGGGTTCAGCTATCAGTATCGGTTGCCTACCGACTTCATTCGCCTGATTCAGATCGGGCAATTCCTCGTCTACCCGCGCACCGACACGCGCGGCTTGTTCAGTATCGAGGCGGGAAATATCTTGACCGATCTGGCCGCGCCGCTCGCGATCCGGTACACGAAGCGTGTCACCGATCCGAACATGATGGATGCGCTTTTCCGCGAAGTGTTCGCGTGCCGCATGGCGGCTGAGGCGTGCGAAAGCATCACGCAGAGCTCGACGAAGCGCCAGGCCGCATGGGCCGAGCACGACCAGGCTGTCGCGAAGGCGATCCGCGTCAACGCGATCGAACGTCCGTCGCAGCCGGTCGGCGATGACACGTGGCTCGAAGCGCGCAACGGCGTGCCGTATCTCGCAGAGACACCCATCATCCGCAGCTAGGAGGGCGCATGGCGAAGGCAGCACCGCAGCAGGTATCGTTTGACGCCGGCGAGCTCTCGCCGCTGCTCGGCGCGCGCGTGGACCTGGCGAAGTACCCGAATGGGTGCAAGGTGATGGAGAACTTCATCGCCACGGTGCAGGGCCCGGCTATCCGCCGAGGCGGCAAGCGCTTCGTCGCGGCGATCAAGGATTCAACCAAACAGGCGTGGCTGCTGCCGTTCATCGTATCTGACGGCATCGCGTACATGCTCGAGTTCGGTGATCACTACATCCGCTTTTTCGTGAATCGCGGGCAACTGGTGAATGCTGGCACGCCGGTAGAGGTTGCGACGCCGTACGCACTCGCTGACCTGACGACCGAAGACGGTACTTTTGCGATTCGCGCGACGCAGAGCGCGGACACGATGTACCTGTTTCACGGTGCCTATCCGACGCAGAAGCTGCTGCGCACGACGGCGACGACGTTTTCGTTGCAGCCGGTAACGTTCGTTGGCGGCCCGTTCGCTACCGTCAACACTGACAACAGTGTGAAGGTGCAGGCGAGCGCGCAGGTTGGTGTGGTGAACCTCGCAGCGACGGCCGATGTATTCCGGCCGTCCGACGTGGGCACGTTGTTCTATTTCGAACAGGAAGATAACTCGTTCGTCCGGCCGTGGGGCGTGCATATGCGCGTCGCGGTGGACGACCTTCGCCGCGTTGGCGAGCGCGTCTATAAGTGCACCGCGATCGGCGCGAACACGCCGCAGGTTACTGGCTCGGAGACGCCAACGCACACGATTGGCCGCCGATGGGATGGAACCGGAAGCGACGAATCGACGACCGACGAGTGGGGGTCGATCGGGGCAGAGCAGGAGTATCAGCACTCCGGCTATGGCATGGTGATGATTACCGGATATACGGACGCACGGCACGTCACCGGCACCGTGACGACCGGCGATCCGGCTGATGCCTGCATGCTGCCGAGCATGGTCGTATTGAGCGGCACCTATAAGTGGGCGCGGTCGCTGTTCAATTCGACTGACGGGTTTCCGCAGATGGGTGTCTTCTGGCGGAACCGGTTGTGCTTGATGCGCGATCGCTGGCTCGCCATGTCGGTATCTGCGGATTTCGAGGTGTTCAAGACGAAGGACGCCGACCAAGCAACCGACGACTCGGCGATCGTGCAGCAGCTCAATGCGCGTCAGCTCAACAAACTGGCGTGGATGGTCGAATCCGATAGTCTGCTGATCGGTATGACCGGCGATGAGTGGGTCGTCGGGCCGGCGAACGCGTCGCAACCCGTCAGCGCGACCAACCTCAACGCCGCGCGGCGCACGTCGTACGGGTCGAAGCGCATCCAGCCGGTACAGGTCGGCGGAACGATCATGTTCGTGCAGAAGGCCGGCCGCAAGCTGCGCGACTTCAAATACGACTTTTCGTCCGACAACTACGTGTCGACGGACGTTACAAAGATCGCCGACCACATCACGCGCGGCCGGGCCGGCGCGAACAGCGGGGTCATGTCGCTCTGCTATCAGCAAGAGCCGCACACCGTCGTCTGGGCTGCACGGGCGGACGGGCAGCTGATCGGCTGCACGTACGACGAGGAAGCGAGCCGCAGCGACGTGTACGGCTGGCATCGACATCCGGACGCGAACGGCTTCGTTGAGTGCGTCGCATCGATGCCCGCGCCGGACGGCGCGTCTGATGACCTGTGGGTCATCGTTCGCCGCCAAATCAACGGGCAGACAGTGCGGTACGTCGAGTATCTGAACCCATCGCTGCAGGACGACGAGTCCGCGGCGGAATCGTTCTACGTCGACGGCGGCATTACCTATCGCGGCGCCCCTACCACCACGATCGATAGTCTCGGGCACCTCGAAGGGCAAACCGTCGCCGTGCTGACCGATGGCGCGGTGCATCCGTCGCGTGTGATCACCGGCGGCGCAATCGAGCTGGACTGGTCGGCGTCGGTTGTGCATATCGGAGTTCCGACGAAATGTCGTATCCAAACCATGCAGTTGAACGCCGGCGCCGCAAACGGGACAGCGCAAGGAAAGACAAAGCGCGTGGCGAACATCGTGACGCGCTTCTCGCGGAGCCAGGGCGGCGCCGTCGGCCCGTCGTTCGCCGACAGCGATCTGGAACCGTTGAATTTCCGTAGGCCATCGAACGCGATGGACAACGCGGTACCGCTGTTCGACGGCGACATGGAATCGAACTGGCGCGGCGACTACGAGGGCCAGTCGTGGGTTTGCTATCAGAACGATCAACCGTTGCCTGTGACGCTGCTCGGGTTCTTTCCGATTCTGGATACGCAAGATGATCGCTGAACACCTGACGCCTGCGCACATCCTCGCTGTCGACCTGCAGCCGGCGCAGGCGGGCGTCGCCGGCGCGCTGACCCGCGAGTACGCGGAAAAGCTATGCACGCTGACGCGCGTCGGGTGGGCGATCGTCGACGGCGACGTGACGCTCGGTTGCGGCGGCATTGTCGAGATATGGGAAAACCGCGCGCAGGCGTGGACGCTGATCTCGTCGGCGCTGCTGCGCCGGTTCCGGCCGGCGCATCGGATGGTGCGTGCCGTGCTCGACGACGCGCCATGGCGTCGTATCGAAATGGACGTCGATGCGTCGCATGCTGCGGGTATCGCGTGGGCCGAACACCTTGGCTTCGTGAACGAGGGCGTGCGCCGGAAATACACGGTTGACGGGCGGGACGTGATTCTTTTTGCGAGGGTGAAATAGTGGATCCGGTATCCGCACTGACCATTGGCAGCGCTGCGGTTTCGACTGTCGGCGCGATCTCCGGCGGAATGGCGAAGTCAGCGCAGGCAAGCCAACAAGCCGCCGCGCTCGATCGTAATGCCGCGTTGTCCGATCAACAGGCCGGACAGGTCTACGCGCAAGGTGTGAACCGCGAGGAAGCGCAGCGCGCGCAGGCCGGGCAGCAGCTCGGCACGCAACGAGCGGCGGTGGCCGAATCGGGTTTCAACCCGAACGTCGGTTCGGCGCTCGACACGCAGGTACAGAGCACGCGCAATGCCGAGCTCGACGCGCTGCAACTGCGCTATCAGGGCATTCTGCAGGGCCAGTCGCTCGAGGACCAGGCGCAGCAGGATCGGTACGCGGCACGCACCGCACGTGCCAGTGCGCGCAACAGCCTTGTCGCCGGCGGTATCTCGGCGGCCGCATCGCTGCTCGGCGGCGTTGCATCGTACGGAAAGAGCGGTGGCAGCTTGTTTTCGTCGGGCACTGGCGGCTCGTTCACGCCGCTCGGCGGGCTGTCGTCGTTCGGGCGAACTGGCAACATGACGGCGGGGCTGTACTCGGGCGCAAATAAATTCGGCTTCACGGGGGGCATGTAATGTCGATTCGCATTCCCGTCTACGACCGGCAGGTCACGCCTGCGCTGCAATCGTCCGGTGCGCAAACGCCGCTCACCGTGGTTGATGACGGCACGGGCGCGGCGCTGCAGCAGGCGGGCGCGGCTATCGGCCAGGTGGCCGGCGTGCTCGAAACGCAGAAACGGCAGGACGAACAGGCGGCGGTGGCGCGCCAGATCGGCGACGACCGTGTGACGTGGCTGCAGAACATGCAGACCGCGAAGGATAACGCCGCTCCGGGTGCGCCCGACTTCACGCCGAATCTGATCAAAGGGTTCGACGACTACGCACAGCAGCAACTGCAGCAAATGCCGGATGGCGCCGCGAAGCGGTTCTATACGCTGCAGCTCGGCGACCTGCGCACGTCGCTTGCGGGGCAGGCTGTCACGTGGCAGGCAGAGCAGCACCGCGCGTACAACGTCAGCCAATACCAGCAGGGCAACGACACCGCGGCGCGCGCGATCGCGATGGACCCGACCCTGTATGGATCGACGCGTGCCTCGCAGCTCGCGCTGATCGACACCGCGCAGCTCGACCCGCAAACAAAATCGAAGCTCGCCGAGAATTTCAAGGACGTGGCGTCGACGGCGGCAGGCATGCGCGCGGTTGCTGATGATCCGGTCAGCGCGCTCGGCGCGATGACGCAAAAGCCCGACCAGCCGTTGCCGGCTGGCTTCGAGTGGGTCGGCGACCTGCCGCCGCAGAAGCTGATCGCGCTGCAGGGACATGCGCGCTCGCTCGTCGCACAGCAACAGAATGCGGCCGACCGCGAGGCGTTGCAGCGCGAGAACGACGCGGCGACGGCGCACAACCAGGCCCTCGACCTGGTGAACGCTGGCAAGCAGCTCAGCCCCGAATACACAACGCAGTTGCTGACGGCCACGGCCGGCACGGCTGTCGCGGAACAGACGCGCCGGCTTATCGAAACCGCGGGCCAGCGCGCGGGATTCGCGAGCGCATCGCTGCCGCAGCAAGCCGCAACATTGCAGCGCTACCAGACCGAAGCGTCGGCGCGTGGCACTGATCCGGATACCGCCGCCGCGGTGAAGCAGCTCGAGCAGATCCACACGGCAAGCGTCGCCGCGTACAAGGCGGACCCGTGGAACGCGGCGCTCGACCGCGGCGTGCTGCAGGGCGTGCCGCAGGTCGACACGTCGAGCGTGCCGGGTCTCGTCGCGTCGCTCGCCGGGCGCGCGCAGGCCGCAGGCGCAGTCGAGCAGGCCGCCGGCCGGCGCGTGTCGCTGATGACGCCCGATGAAGCGCAAACCGTGCTCACCGCTGTGGACGCGCTGCCGCTCGATACGAAGGCGCAAGCGTTGAACCAGATCGGGCAGGCGTACGGCAACGCCGGCCGCATCGCGGATCTCGCCGCGCAGTGGAAGGAAAAGAGCCCGGCGATGGCGCTCGCGCTGAAGGCAGGCGCGGCGGACGTCGGCGGACGACCGTTGCTGACGACGAGTGGCGCGCCGCTCAGCACGTTCATCCTGACCGGCGCGCAAGCGTTGAAGGACAAGACGGTCAAGATCGACGACGTGGCCGGTACGGGCATGCGCGCCACGATCGCGAACGCGATCGGCGATTCGCTTCCGCCCGAGCAGGCTGACGATGCGAAAGAAGCCGCGTACTTCATCGCGGCGGGCAGCGCGGCGCGCGGCGGCCGCACGCAGCCGAGCAGCACGGACGTGCAGAACGCGATCAGCGGCGCGACGGGCGGGATCTCGACGACCGGCGGCCTGCAGATCAACGGCAAACCGAACATCGTTGCGATGCCGTATGGCTGGCGCGAGGAAGATTTCCAGACCGCAGTGAAGCAGGTCACGGCCGCGAACATCGAAAACCCGGGCGTCGACACCGTGCTCGCGAACGGACACGAGATTCCGGTTGCGGACTTCATGAAGCAGTTCGCGAGTTACCGGCTTGTGCGCGTCGGTGTGCGCGGCACGTACGCGGTGTCGACCGGGTCGAAGTTCGTCACCGATAAGACTGGCGCGCCGGTCACCGTGCACCTGACATTCCCGACGAAGAACGCACAGACCGGCGCGGCGCCGGCCGGACAATCTCCGACCATGCCGTTCCCGGGAGGTATGTAATGCCGGTCGATTCGCTGTACGCCGACCAGACCGCCAGCTTTCTGAGCGGGCAGAACCAGATCGACGTGCCGGAGCCGCGCGCGTATCCGTCGACGTCCATCACATCGATCGCGCGCGCGGTTGGGCGCGGCCTCGGGCAGGGTGGTACGGCGCTGTTCGGCGCGGCGTCGGATCTGGCCGCCGGCCTGAGTCAGATCTACGTCGATCCGGACACGCTCACCCTGAACCCGCAGGCGCAGGCTGACGCAGACAAGCAGGTGAACGCGGCGATCGCGAAGCAGCGCGCCGGGCACCTGTTCGAGTCGCCGCTCGGCACGCGCGCGTACGACCTGTCCGACACCTTCAAGCCGGATCCGACACGCACGACCGCCATCGATCAGACTGTGCAAGGCGTGATGTCGGGCCTGACGCAGATCGTGCCGGCCGCGGTGCTTGGCGGTCCGCTGGCCGGCGCGGCTGTCGGCGGTACGTCGATCGGCATGTCGCGCGCGGAAGACCTGAAGCGGCAAGGCGTCGATGTCGGCACGCGGACGGCAGTCGGTGCGGTCGAGGGTGCGATCACGGCTGCCGGCGCGGTGCTTCCCGTGGCAGGCTCAACGCTGCCGCGCACGATCGGGCTCGTTGCGGCGGGCGGTCCGGGCGCGGCGATCGCGCAGGCGACGATCGAGAAAGCGATTCTGCGCAACGCGGATTTCACGCACCTGGCCGATCAGATCAACCCGATGGATCCGGTCAATTTGGCTGCGGCGACATTCATGGCGGGCACGTTCGCGGGCGTGCATACCGCAGTGACGGCGCGCGCCGCGCGGCAGACGGCCGCTGCGGCAACGGCGCCGCTCGAAACACTGTCGATCGACGCGCGCCGCGCGTTGCCGTACAACTCGCCGCAGCTTGACGCGTACGCCGTGCAGGCCGCGCAGGCGGCCGGTGTACCGCCCGAGCTGATGCTCGCGCTGAAGAATGCGGGCGAGAAGTCGAATTCGGGACAGGTATCGCCGAAGGGTGCGGCGGGCGTGTCGCAGATGATGCCCGAGAACCTACGCAAGTACGGCGTGACGGATGCGACGGACCCTGTGCAGGCGCTCGACGGCATGGCGAAATACCTGGCCGACACGCAGAAGCAGTACGGCGGCAACCTGCAGGCGATGATCGCCGACTACAACGGCGGCCCGAAACAGGCGGCCGCGGTGCTGCGCGGCGAGCGGCCGCCAGCGAACGAGACGGCCGCGTATCTCGACCGCGTGAACGACTATCTCGCGACGCGCGGCATCGACTCGGCGACGTTCCATGTGACGCCCGACCAGGTCGACGCGGCGCTGCTCGCGCGGGGGCAACGGATCGTCGACGATGCGTATGTGTTTGGGCGGCCGGATGACATTGCTGCAATGTCCGCGCATCAGGACGCATTCGAGCTCGCCGCGCGCCAGATGGATGCCGGACAGTTCCCGGACGTCGCACGGTTCGTGACGGGCGACGATTCGGCGCGTGCGACCGCGCTCGACTCATTGATCGCGGAAACAGAAGCTCAACGCACCGATGTTGCGCAGCAGGCGTCCGGCCTCGCCGATCAGGGCGCCGTATCGCAGATGCGCGCCGAGCTCGATCAGCTCACGGCCGCGCGTCCTGATGATTCCGCCGCCGGGGTAAAGGAGCTTACGCGCCAACTGCAGGACCAAGGCATGAAGTACAAGGCTGCAGCCGCGAAGGCGCAGAAGCAGATCGAGGCGACACTCGCCGACCACGAGGCGCAGGTACAGCGCCTGCGTGGCGCGATCGAGGAAAACGCCCGCGCGCAGCAGGCGCACCAGCAACTCGGTGCGCTCGACGCTCAGCTGACCGACCTGCGCGCGGCGCGCGCCGGGATCGATGCGCCGGCAACGCGCCGCACGCCGCTGTCGCGGTTCGTCGAGGATGTGGTGCGCGCGCAGACACGGCGCGAGCCCGTGACGTACCGGCAGCCGCAAGAGCCGGTGCTGCAGGCGGCCGACACGATTCCCGGCGGTGCTGTGCCCCGCTCGGCCACTGCGCCGGCAAGCGGCGCCCCGAGCGCACGCGCCATCGAGGCGAACCTGCGCGACACTGCCGCGCTGCGGCCGGACGTGCAGGTCACGATCGACACGCCTGCCGGCGAGCGCACGGGCACCGTCGCCGAACTGATGCAGCAGATCGACGACGAGCACGCCATGAACACGCAGGACGCGGGGCTGTTCGACGTCGCCGCGAACTGCTTCATCAGCCTGGGAGGCTAAATGCACCAGAAGTGCGTCAACGCGGTCGAGGCGGCCGCTGGCCGGAAGCTCACGCAGACCGAGATCGACGGAATCGAGAACCGCGTGCGCGCGGGTATGCGCTCGACCGCGCGTCAAGACCCCGCCGCGTGGTCGGCGATGTCGCAGGCCGATCGCGTTGCGGCCGGCGCCGAGTGGGCGCGTCAGCAGCTCGTGCATGAGGCCGATCTCGATCGGGCACGCAAGCAACTGCAGATCGCGAAACAGATCGAGACGACCGATCGGATTCAGGAAGCACTGTACGCCGATCCCGAAAACGCTCACCGTAAGCGTGCGCGCGAGTCGGTTGTCGTGCACGACATCGAGCAGACCTACGTGCTGGCGGGCGCGATCAAGTCGGACTACATGCGGCAGACAATGGGCGCGATCGATGCGATGAAGGTCGGGCAGAACTTCCTCGCGCGCGCGTTCGATGTCGACAATCCGGCGATGGAACGTGACATCATCCGCGAGGTGTACCGTGGCGCGGACGGCTCGACGGGCAACGAGGTTGCGAAGGCCGCAGCAGAGCAAATCGGAAAGACCACGGGCGCGATGCGCGAACGGTTCAACCGCGCTGGCGGCAACGTCGGCGAGCTCGATTACGGCTACGTGCCGATCCGGCATGCGCAAGGGAAGGTGCTCGGCAACGGGTCGGATGCGCAGCGGCACGCCTGGGCGGACGCCGTTATGCCGCTGCTCGACCGCTCGCAGTATCTCGACGACGCCGGGAATCCGCTGAGCGACGCCGACCTGCGCAAGGTGCTGGTCGGCGAAGATCGCGAGGCGTGGGAACGTGCGAACGCGGCCGCGCGCGGCAACATCGCGCCGCGCAAACAGGGCGTGTGGGACACGATCGCGTACGGCGGCGTCAACAAGATCGTGCCGGGCGAGACGGCCGGCAACGCCGCGCGCGCGAACGCGGGGTCCGCGCACCGCGTGCTGCACTTCCGCGACGCTGACGCGCACATGCAGTACAACCGCCAGTTCGGCGAGGGCTCGCTGCTGAACGCGCTGGTCGATCACGTTGGCGGGATGGCGAAGAACATCGCGCTCGTCGAGCGCTACGGCCCGAACCCGACGCGCAACATGAAGACGCAGATGCAGCTGACAGCAGTGCACGACGGCACCGAAATGCGCACGCTTGAAGGCGGCATGACGTCTGTCGGCGCGTATTGGAACTACGTCACGGGCGCAACGAACACGCCCGTGAATCCCGCGCTCGCGCGGAAGATGGAAACGCTGCGCACGACGGTCAGCGCCGTGAAGCTGCAGGGCACGATCCTCGCAGCGCTCGGCGACGTCGGCACGATGTTCGTGACGGCCGGCTACAACAAGGTGCCGTTCTTCAAGACGCTTGGCACCGCCGCGCGCCTGATGGCGCCCGGCTCGAAGGACTTCCGGTCGTGGCTGTCGTCGCAGGGACTGATCGCCGAATCGCTCGAGCACGGGCTTAACCGATGGGGCACCGACAACCTCGCGACGACGTGGGCCCGCAACCTGTCCGCCGCGACGATGAAGTTCGGCGGCGTCACCGGCTGGACGGATGCGTTGCGCACGGCGTTCCAGTCGCACATGATGCGTGGCCTCGCCGGCATCGGTCGTACCGACTGGAACAGCTTGACGGAGTGGGACCGCCGCACGCTGACTCGTGCCGGCCTGACAGCTGACGATTGGGCGATCGTGAACAAAGCGACGCCGGGCCGCTACGGCGATGCCGAATACCTGACGCCGGACGCGCTGTACGCAACTGGCGACGCGCGCGCCGCGGACGTCGTGCCGAAGCTGCTCGGCATGATCCGCGAGGAAGGGGAGTTCGCCGTGCTGAATCCGGATCTGCGCACGAAGGTGATTGCCTCGGCCACGCCGGGGACGGTCACGGGCGAGCTGAAAAAATCGTTCATGCAGTTCAAGTCGTTCCCGATGGCGATGATCTCGCGGCATTGGGGGCGCATCGGTGACATGCGGCGGTCGGGCGACTTCCGTGTCGACGGCGCGCCTGCGCTCGCGAACCCGATGGCCTACGCTGCAGCGCTCGTGGTCAGCACAACGCTGATCGGCGCGATCTCGACACAGGCGAAGAACCTGCTCGCCGGCAAGGATCCGGAACCGATGTTCGACGACGTGAAGCACGCCGGCGGCTTTTGGACGCGGGCATTCTCGGTCGGCGGGGGCGCTGGCTTCGCGGGCGACATGCTCGTCGCCGCGTTCGAGTCGGCCGACTACGGCTCGCTGCTCGGAAGCGCTGTCGGCGGGCCGCTGCTGTCGACGCTGTTCCAGCCGCTGCGCGCGATCTCGTCGAACGTGCAGGACGCGGCGCAGGGCAAAGACACGCACGTCGGCGCAGACCTGCTGAAGATCGCGCAGTCGAACACGCCGCTCGTGAACCTGTGGTTCTGGAAAACGGTGTGGAACCGTCTTATCTGGGACAACCTCGCCGAGAACCTGTCACCAGGCGTCACGCAGCGGAACATGAACCGGTCGCGCAACCAGTACCACAACGATTATTTCTGGTCACCCGGCACGGGTGAGCCGCAGCGCGCGCCGAATCTCGCGGCGGCGCTCGGTTAGCGGACAGGGCCGTAAGCAATGGTGGGGTCGTAGAGATTGATGAGGCTCGCTATCCCACCGCTACCGCATACCTGCACGTGAACAAAATATCGATGCCCGACCCGAATGAGACTGTTAGCGCGTTGTCGATCGATATTTGATAATTTTCCGATGTTCGTGGGCACCGACCATTGGTTCCCGTTCTTATCGGTGAATCGAAACGTTTCGAGTGTCCCACCGCTCGGCGTAAACTGGATGCCTTCTACTTTAACGAAACCGATGAATTGGCCGCAGTTGGCACCTGCAAACTGATACACCGAATCCATTTCTTCAATACCGGCGACGCGTTCCGACGCTTTTGAGCTACCCGTCAAGTCGTTCGATTGCCACACTGAAATAAGGCGCGGCCCTGTTGATTCTTGTACGCCTACTGCAAATGTGACAAGAGGCAGCAAAGCTGCCGCAACCGTGACAACTAACCGTTTCATTTTGTCCCCCGTTTCGCGTTTCCGGCGATCCTAGCATAGACGGAAAGACGCACGATTATGTGGGGGATGGGCCGCAGCATGGCGCAGTCTCCTACAGGGCTGCGCGCCATGACTGTTGCCTCGGACGTACAGGACGTCACACACGACACCGACGGGGTTACCGTCGTGTTCCCGATCCCGTTCTACTTCTTGCGTGATGCAGACGTGCGCGCGGATCGGATCGATGCGTTGGGCGTCGCTGTTCCGCTGGTCTTCGGCACGGATTTTACGCTTACCGGCGCGGGCAATCCGGCCGGTGGTTCGTTGACGACCGTCAGCGTCATCGCTGCCGGCTATACGCTGCACATCTATCGCGATGTGCCGGCGACGCAGGAAACGCAGTATCAGCAAAACGACCCCTTCCCGTCGAAGACGACAGAGCGCGCGCTCGACAAGCTCACCATGCTCAGTCAGCGCGCATTCGGGCTGATCTCGACCGGCATCCGTTACCCCTTCTCTGAATTCGGTACGAACGCTGTCTTGCCGGCGGCCGCCGCGCGCGGCGGCAAGGCGCTCGTTTTCAAGTCGACGGGCGAGGTCGGTATCTCGCTGCAGAACTGGAAAGAGCCACAGACGATTCTCGACGAGGCGAAAGCTACCGCTGAAGCTATCGCGGCAGGCATCGCGCCGGGATCTGGCACGGGCACGTTCATTCAAGACGGCGCAGGCGCCGTGGTGCGCACTTTTCAAAGCAAGATGCGCGAACCCGTCAGCGTTATGGACTTTGGCGGCGTAGGCGCTGGTGCGGATGAAAGCTTGGCGTTCAATCTTGCGGCTGCGAAGGTGGGCCCGAACGGCCAGGTCAGCGTTCCGGCTGGCAACTGGCGAATCGAGACGACCCCTACGACGCCGATCACGTGGCTCGTTGACGCGCAGGCAACGTTCTCCGGCGCGGGCGCGTTGTCCGGCCGCATCATCAAGTTCGGTAACAACGGTGCGCATTCGAAGGGCACGAAGTTCGGCGCGCAATCGGCGTGGTTGGAAAGTCTGCGGCCCTTCACCGAATCGATCGCCGAGGTCGCTGTCGTGTCGACGATCGGCCAGATCGGCATCATCGGCGCGTCGCGCACTTCCGATTTTGGCGTGGCTGGATCGCAGGGTTGCATCGGCGTCAGCGGCTACGCAAACAACGACAACACCGCACTGCTCCAGACCGGTTACGGCGGTTACTTCGAGGCTCGACGGCAGGTCGGCGCGGGCATCACGCAGGCCGTCGAAATCGACATCGTCAATTTCGGTTCGGTCGGCGTCGTCTATCCGGGCAACGTGTACGCGCCGGACCTGACTTCGTGTCTGTGGCTGGCGAGTGGTGGCGATATTCCCGGTGCGCGCGGCGCATCGCTGGCGCTTGGGATTATCGCGAATGGTGCGCCTTTCGATAAGGGCATCGTCATTCAGACGGGCGCGGTAACCCCGTATTTCGGCGAGGCCGTGGCGATCGCGCTCGGCTCGCAGAACGGGATCGTCTGGTACGACGGCGCCACTAACAAGCTCGCGCGCATTCGAAGCGACGCAACGGCGCCTTCGATCGGCCTCATCTTCGCAAACAGCAGGTTGGCCTTTCAGGACATGAGCACTAACCCCGTGCTCACGTTGCAGGACAACGGCGTCCTGAATATCGAGAAGGGGACCGGCGGTCTCTATTTCGTCGGCACACAGGTGATCAGTGCACGCCAGGTCGGTTGGCACGGTGCTACTGGCCCGAGCCGCGTTGCGCTTAACGCCGCGACGGCAACCCTTCCACAGGTCGCGGCGGCCGTCGCGGCACTCATCATCGATTTGACTACCCACGGGCTTATTGGAGCTTAGCAATGGAAAGCATCACCCTGACCCTGCCGACGGCGTACCTCGCAGTCATCAACAAGGGCCTGCTGCAGGTTCCTTACGGCGAAGCCGCGCCGGTCGTGAATCACATCAATGCCGAGATCCAGGCGCAGTTCGACAAGAAGCGCGACGCCGAAGTCGAGGCAGCTGCGGCCGAAGCGAACGCAACTGCCGATGGCGCATCGCAAGCGCCGGCGCGTTCTCGTCGCGCGCGTCGGAGTACCAAGCATGGCTGAACCGACGACCAGCCTCGCGGCCGCGGCCGGCGCGCTGCTCGTGAAGATCGTTCCGGGTGCCGTCGGTTCGCTGATCGCGTTGCGCTTCATCGGTGACGGCCTGACCGGTCGGCAGAAAGCAGTGTCGTTTCTTTCTGGCGCGGCGATCGCGTATTACGGCGGCCCGGCCGTCGTGTCGTGGTTTGCGATCACCGACAACGGCGCACAGCAGGCGATCGGTTTTCTGGTCGGCCTGTTCGGGCTGGCTGTCACGAAAGAGCTGTTCAAAGAAATCAACAACGCAGACTTCATCGGGGCCCTCAAACGACGCATCTTCGGAGGTCCGTGATGGTCACGATTTTCATTTTCGCAAACCTCGTCGTCCTCGCTTTCTGCATCTGGATCGCCGTCACCGACGCGATCGCGACCGGGTGGTGGGGCACGGTCGGCTTCTCGATCATCGGCCTCGCGGCCGCCGTCAACGTCCTGAAGCCGATCCGCATGCTGCCCGCGATCGACCCACCCGAAACGCTGATGATGGTCGGCATGTCGATCGTGTGCCTGTGGGTGATGGGGCGCAAGGCTTACTGGTGGACGAAGGGACACAACCATGGCACGCATTGACGCAGCCGCCGCGGGCGGCAAAAACCGCGTCGCTTTCCTCGACATGATCGCGGTGAGCGAAATCGGTGCCGCGCTGCTCGCGAAGTCGGACGACGGATACAACGTGCTCGTCGGCTCGACGCCGGCGCGGCCACTGCTGTTCTCCAACTACGCGACGCATCCGAACGTACGGAACCGGCAGATCCCGGTGCCGTCGACGGCGGCCGGCCGCTACCAGATCCTATTTCGTTGGTGGCGCATCTACCAGGCGCAGATGAAGTTGCCCGACTTCGGTCCGGTCTCGCAGGACCGTTACGCGCTGCAGCAGCTGCGCGAGCGCGGCGCGCTGCCGCTGATCGATGCCGGGCGCTTCCGCGAGGCGGTCGCGAAGGTGTCGGATGTATGGGCCAGCCTGCCGGGCGCCGGCTACGGCCAGCACGAGAACGACATCGAGCGGTTGCTCGCCGCGTACCAGGCGGCGGGCGGGGAGGTCGCAGCATGACGATCCTCGACCCGCGCGTCTGGCTGGCCTTCATCGTCTCGCTCGCGATCACGGCCGGCGGTTGCTACTTCAAGGGCCACGCCGACGGCGTGCGCACGACAACCGCCGCGGCGCAGAAGGCGCAGATTGCCGCCGTCGCGGCCGCTCGAGCCGAAGAACAACGCCGCACTGCGGCTCAATCGGAGATCGCAAACGATGCGAACCAACAACGCACGGCCGCGCTCGCGGATGCTTTTGCTGCTCGTGCTGCCGCTGGCAGCCTGCAGCAGCGCGTCGACCAGCTCGTCGCGGCCGCCCGCCATTCCACCGCTACCGCCGGAAGCCCGGCAGCCGGCGACGCCCTCGATCTGCTTGCCGACGTGCTCGGCAGCGCTGACCAGCGCGCGGGCGAACTGGCAGAGTACGCTGACCGGGCCCGCATCGCCGGCCAGCAGTGCGAGCGCGACTACGACGCGCTGACCGCGGCGAAATAGATCACTTTCGCACGCCGGTGTACTTGGTCGGCCGCGCGAACTGATGCGCGAGCCGGTCGCACGTTTCATCGTCGAGATTGTCCAGTCCGATCGCTCGCTCCCAGAATGCGCACCCAAGACGCGGCCGCGTGACCACCCCGTTTATGTTTCCAGGGTGCATACAGATCGCATGGCTGCCGCCACAGATCGCAATGCCGGACCAGTGCTCGCAGGTCCAGCACGGGTGGTTGATCGTCTCGATGAATAGGCCATAGCCGGGTCTGTTCATGACGCAGAAATACTGTATGGATGTACAGTATTCGCTCCCGGTCACTGCATGTCAAGCGGCGGCGGCGGCGGCGGCGGCGTTCAGCGACGCCCGGATCGGAATGATCTCGGCCTCGCGACCGTCCGCGCATGCGCCGACGAACTCGGCCCACTTCTCGAGCGCTGCGCGTCGCTCGGGGATCTCCTGGCGTACATCGTAGATCCCTTCCATCCCTTTCAGCTTGTGGTTCAGCGCAATCTCGGTGATCTCTTTCGGGATACCCATGTTCATCATATGGCCCTTGGCCGTGCTGCGCGTGTCATGCGGCGTGAAGCGCCGGACTTCGAGGCCGCCGCGCAGAAACGCGCGGTCGATCGCCGCCCATAGCGTCGTGTTCCCGACGTGGGTATCGCCGAGTCGGTTGATGCGGCGCTGGCCGCGCGCCGGCAGCAGCCACGGCGAGTCGCCGGATAGGGCGATCAGTTCCTCAATCCACGACGCGACGAGCGGTACGAGAGGCACGAGGAAGCCGTTCCGGGTTTTGACCGTATCGTCGGCTACGAACCACGTGCCGCGCTGCAGGTCGATGAATTCTTTCCGGGCCTTGACGAGCTCGTTCGTGCGCACGCACGTCGCGAGCAGCACGCGCAGCATCAGGCCGTTGGCGCGGCCGATCGTATCGTCGATGCCGGGCAGCATCCGCGCGAGCTCGTCGACGGCCAGCATCACGCGCGGCTTGACCTTCGGGCGGGCGCCCATGATCGCGGTCAGCTTCACGCCGGCGCACGGGTTCGCGGCGATGATCTTGCGGCCGCACGCGTGGTCGAACACCTGCGTCATGGTCGTGAGAATCCGCTTCGACATCGTCCAGCCGCGACCGGCATCCTCGATCGCCTGCACGACATCGGCCGGCGTCACGCGACGCACTTCCAACGAACCGAGCTTCGGGCCGACGACATTGTCGAGATCCCACGTGCGGTAGTAGATCGTGCCGGCCGACAGCGGTTTCTCGATGTCCTGCGCGAAGCGCTTCGCGCGGAAGTCGGCAACGAGCTCGTTCACCGTCCAGGCGGCGGCCGACGCCGCGCGCTCGGTTTTCTTCGCGGCGGCCGGGTCGGCGCCGTTGTCGATCGCGACGCGGTGCGCGCGGGCCGCCTTGCGCGCGGCCGCGAGCGACAGGTCGGGGTAGTTGCCGAGCGTCAGCTCGCGCCGGCGGCCGCCGGCCAGCCGATACCGCAGGATCCATGCGGCCGTGCCGCGGGCGGAAAGAGTGAAGGTCAGCCCGTCACCGTCGGACTTTGCGACCGGTTTCCCGGCCGCCATCCAGCGCCGCAGCTGCATGTCGTCGAGCGTATTCGTTTGCCTGGCCATAGCGTTCCTCGTGGGTAGTCAGGCGATATTGCCGCCGTATTAGCTACCCGTCTAGCTACCCGAATTTACTTAGTCAGTCTTGGATTTTGTTAGACGCCATTGGGCTAAAACCCTTGATTGGCTTAGGGTTTCGGGCGATGAGGTGGTCGTTTTTAGACAGGCTTAGACGTAAATGAAAATAGCAGGTGGCGATTTTCATGAACGGGAGTATGTGTGCGGCGTGAATGCGAAGGCCGCCATCTTACCGCGAGCATGCGGGGCGAACGCGCGCGAAACGCGACGCGGAGCAGGGCGCGGGCCACGCCGTCTGGAAGACGAGAGAAGAATTTGTGACAAAAGTGTTGACGTGAGTACTTCATCACCCTATAATTTATTTCTCTGACGCGGGGTGGAGCAGTCTGGCAGCTCGTCGGGCTCATAACCCGAAGGTCGTAGGTTCAAATCCTACCCCCGCAACCAAGCACACCAGACGATGTGCAGCGCAAGTGACCGATGCGCGCTTCGTCGACAGGAACCCGGCCCCGTGCCGGGTTTTTTGTTTTCCGCGCGCGATATCGTCGGCGCGATTGTCGTGGTTACCGCGCCGCCCACTCCACGGCCGCCTTCGCATGCAGCGCGGTCGTGTCGAACACCGGCAGCGGCGAATCGTCCGCGCCGATCAGCAGCGTGATTTCCGTGCAGCCGAGAATCACGGCCTGCGCGCCGCGCCGCGCCAGTGCCTCGATGATCGACACGTAGGTCGCGCGCGATTCCGCCGCGACGATGCCGTGGCACAGCTCGTCGTAGATGATCCGGTGCACGTCGTCGCGCCCGCGTTCGTCCGGCACGAGCACGTCCATCCCGAATTTGTCGCGCAGCCGCTCCGCATAGAACGGCAACTCCATCGTGTAGCGCGTGCCGAGCAGCGCGACGCGCTCGACGCCCGCGTCGCGCAGCGCGCTGCCGGTCGGATCGGCAATGTGCAGGAACGGCAGCTTCACCGCGGCTTCGATTGCGTCGTGCACGCGATGCATCGTATTGGTCGTCAGCACGACGAGATCGGCGCCGGCCGCTTCGAGCTGGCGCGCCGCGTCGGCCATCCGTTCGCCGAGCGCCGCCCAGTCGTGCGTGCGCTGCAGCGCTTCGATTTCCGCGAAGTCGACCGTGACCAGCACGCTCTTCGCGTTGTGGTGGCCGCCATGCAGCGCCTTCGAATGGCGGTTGATCATCCGGTAGTACTCGGCCGACGATTCCCAGCTCATGCCGCCGATCAATCCGATCGTCTTCATCCGTCACCTTCTCGTTTGGTGTGTCGCGGCAGACGAGTATAGGCGTCGCTGCCGGCGCGCGGCCGGTACGATCCGCGCAAAGCGGGCCGGTACGGCGCAGCCGGGCGCGGCCGCACGCGACAGTTGAAACCGGCACTGTGTTTTTGTACAGTATCGGCACCGTGAACCCGACCACCATCCCGCCTGCCGATCCGCACGTGCCGCCACCGGGCGACGCGCTGCCGCGCATGCGCAAGATCATTCACTGCGACTGCGACTGTTTCTACGCGTCGGTCGAGATGCGCGACGATCCGTCGCTGCGCAACCGGCCGCTCGCGGTCGGCGGCCGGCCCGACCAGCGCGGCGTGATCGCGACCTGCAACTACGAGGCGCGGCGCTATGGCGTGCATTCGGCGATGTCGTCGGCGCTCGCGATGCGCAAGTGCCCGGACCTGCTGATCCTGCCGTCCGCGATGGACAAATACCGCGCGGCGTCGCGGCAGATCATGGCGATCTATCGCGACTACACGCCCGACGTCGAGCCGCTGTCGCTCGACGAGGCGTACCTCGACGTCAGCGGGTCCGAGCGGTGCCAGGGCAGTGCGACGCTGATCGCGCGCGAGATCCGCCAGCGCGTGTTCGACACGGTCGGCGTGACCGTGTCGGCCGGCGTCGCGCCGAACAAGTTCATCGCGAAGATCGCGTCGGACTGGAACAAGCCGGACGGCCTGTTCGTCGTGCGGCCGCACGAGATCGACGCGTTCGTCGCGGCGCTGCCGGTGCGCAAGCTGCACGGCGTCGGCAAGGTGACGGCCACGCGGCTCGACCGGCTCGGCATCCAGACCTGCGCGCAGTTGCGCGACTGGCCGCTGATCGACCTGCATCGCGAGTTCGGCGCATTCGGGCGGCGGCTGTACGAACTGTCGCGCGGCATCGACGAGCGGCCCGTGCAGGCCGACCAGGAGCGCAAGTCGGTCAGCGTCGAGACGACCTACGTGACCGACCTGACGACGCTCGAGCAATGCGCGGACGAGATTCGCCGCCTCGTCGTGCAGCTCGACGCGCGGATCGCGCGCGCCGGCGCCGCGCGGTCGATCCGCAAGCTGTACGTGAAGATCCGCTTCGCCGATTTCCAGCGCACGACGGTCGAATGCGTGGCCGACGCGACGCATGCGGAGACGGCCGTCACGCTGCTCGCGAAGGGGCTGCAGCGGCGCGCGCAGGCCGTACGGCTGCTCGGCGTCGGCGTGCGCATCGACGAGGACACGGCCGAGCGTCACGGGCAGTTCTCGCTGTTCGACGACGAAGCGCCCGCGCCATGAAAAAAGGCACCGCCGTGGCGGTGCCTGTCGATGCAGCCGGAAGGGTCGGGCGGCGCGCTCAGTGCGCGGGCGCGGCCATCCCGTTGTGGCGCAGCAGCGCATCGATTTCCGGCTCGCGGCCGCGGAACGCCTTGAACGAATCCATCGCCGGGCGGCTGCCGCCGACCTCGAGGATCTCGCGGCGATAGCGCGTGCCGGTGGCCGCGTCGAGCACGCTGCCGCTCTGGGCGGCCGCTTCCTCGAACGCCGCGTACGCGTCGGCCGACAGCACCTCGGCCCACTTGTAGCTGTAATAGCCGGCCGCGTAGCCGCCCGCGAAGATGTGGCTGAACGTGTTCGGCCAGCGCGAGAAGGCCGCCTGCGGGATCACGTGGTAGCGCTCGTTGATCTCGCGCGCGAACGCGGTCACGCCAGTGGCGCCGGCCGGGTCGAAGTCGACGTGCAGCAGCATGTCGAACATCGAGAACACGATCTGGCGCAGCGTGCCGAGCCCGCTCTGGAAATTCTTCGCGGCGATCATCTTGTCGAACAGCTCGCGCGGCAGCGAGGCGCCCGTATCGACGTGCGACGACATCGACGACAGCACGTCCCATTCCCAGCAGAAGTTTTCCATGAACTGCGACGGCAGCTCGACCGCATCCCATTCGACGCCGTTGATGCCCGACACGCCGAGTTCGTCGACGCGCGTGAGCATGTGGTGCAGCCCGTGGCCGAACTCGTGGAACAGCGTGATGACTTCGTCGTGCGTGAAGCACGCGGGCTTGCCGCCGATCGGCGCCGAGAAGTTGCAGGTGAGATACGCGACCGGCGTCTGCACGTCGCTGCCGCGCTTCGCACGCGAACGCGCGTCGTCCATCCATGCGCCGCCGCGCTTGCCTTCGCGCGCGTACAGGTCGAGATAGAACTGCGCGACGAGCGAGCCGTCGCGGTTCTCGACGCGGAAGAAGCGCACGTCCTTGTGCCACACCGGCGCTTCATCCGGCTTGATCCGCACGCCGAACAGCGTTTCGGTGACGGTGAACAGGCCCTTGAGCGCGGCCGGTTCCGGGAAGTACTGCTTGACCTCGTTTTCCGAGAACGCGTAGCGCTGCTGGCGCAGCTTCTCGGCCGCGTACGCGACGTCCCACGGTGCGAGTTCGGCGAGGCCGAGTTCCTTCGCGGCGAACGTGCGCAGCTCGTCCCAGTCCTTGTCCGCGTGCGGACGCGCGCGCGTCGCGAGATCCTCGAGGAAGGCGATGACCTGTTGCGGCGATTCGGCCATCTTCGGCGCGAGCGACACTTCGGCGAAATTGCGGTAGCCGAGCATCTGCGCCTCTTCGCGGCGCAGCTTCAGCTCGTCGGCGACGATCGCCGTGTTGTCCCATTCGGCCTTGCCGCCGCCGTACTGCGGCCCGAGTTCCGACGCGCGCGTCGCATAGGCGCGGTAGAGCGTCTCGCGCAGCGCGCGGTTCTCGGCGTACTGCAGCACCGGGAAGTACGACGGGAAGTGCAGCGTGAATTTCCAGCCTGCCTTGCCGTCCTTCTGCGCGGCTTCGCGGGCGGCCTCGATCGCATCGCCGGGCAAGCCGGCCAGTTCGGCTTCGTCCTCGACGACATACGCGTACGCGTTGGTCGCGTCGAGCACGTGGTCGGAGAAGGCCTTCGACAGCGCGGCCTGCTGCTCCTGCAGTTCCGCGAAGCGCGGCTTCTGGTCCTCCGGCAGCTCGGCGCCCGACAGGCGGAAATCGCGCAGCGCGTTATCGAGGATCTTCTTGCGTTCGGTGGACAGCGTCGCGTATTCGGCGCTCGCGGCAATTGCCTTGTACTTCTCGTACAGCGCGAGATTCTGGCCGACGCTCGACCAGAACTCGGTCACGCGCGGCAGGTTTTCGCCGTAGGCGGCGCGCAGCTCCGGCGTGTCGGCGACCGCGTTCAGATGGCCGACGATGCCCCATGCGCGGCCGAGCGGCTCCGTGGCCTGCTCGACCGTCTCGACGACGGCGGCCCAAGTCGACGGCGTCTCCTGCGCGCTCGCGGTTTCGACCGCGCGGCTGGCGGCGTCGAGCAGCGTATCGAGTGCGGGCGTCACGTGTTCCGGGCGGATTTCGCCGAAACGGGGCAGGCCGGAGAAGTCGAGGAGCGGATTGGTGTTGGCGCTGGCGGACATAAGACTCCCTGTCTGTTGCCGGATGAACCGGGATGAAAAGGGTAACGGCGGCTGGGCGCGACGGCGCCCGATACCGACATTATTGGGGCGCATCGTGCGCTTTCCAATCGTTAGTTTCTAATGGCGCGATTGACGCAGGGTCGGATGCGTGGCCGCGCGCATCCGACAGCGGGCATCCGGGGACGGGCGTCCGGCGGCTTGCGGCCGGACGCGGTGCGGCCGCATCGACGCGGCCGGCGAGACGCCGGCGCACGCAGGCGCGCCGGCTGAACGGGGATGCGTCAGGCCGCGGCGGCAGCGGCGCGTTCGGCGGATTCGATCGTGTTGACCAGCAGCATCGTGATGGTCATCGGGCCAACGCCGCCCGGCACCGGCGTGATGTAGCCGGCCACTTCCTTCACGCCCGCGAAATCGACGTCGCCGCACAGCTTGCCCGCATCGTCGCGGTTCATGCCGACGTCGATCACCGTCGCGCCCGGCTTCACCATGTCGGCGGTCAGGATGTTGCGCTTGCCGACCGCGGCGACCACGATGTCGGCCTGCCGCGTGTGCGCGGCGAGGTCGCGCGTCTTGCTGTGGCAGATCGTCACGGTCGCGCCGGCGTCGAGCAGCATCATCGCCATCGGCTTGCCGACGATATTCGAACGGCCGATCACGACCGCATTCGCGCCCTGCAGCGCGATGCCGTGCGCCTCGAACATCTTCATCACGCCGTACGGCGTGCACGGGCGGAACAGCGGCTTGCCGGTCATCAGCGCGCCGGCGTTCGCGACGTGAAAGCCGTCGACATCCTTCTCCGGCGCGATCGCCTCGATCACCTTGTGGCTGTCGATATGCGCGGGCAGCGGCAGCTGCACGAGGATGCCGTGGATCTTCGGGTCGCGGTTCAGCTCGTCGATGCGCGCGAGCAGGTCGGCTTCCGACAGCGTGGCCGGGTAGGCATCCTTCAGCGAGAAGAAACCATTGTCCTCGCACGCCTTGATCTTGTTGCGCACGTAGACTTCGCTCGCCGGGTTTTCGCCGACGAGGATCACCGCGAGACCGGGCTGGTGGCCGCGAGCGGTCAGGGCGGCGGCGCGTTCGGCGGCCTGGGCGCGCAAGGTCTTCGAAAGGGCGTTGCCGTCGATGAGGAGGGCTGTCATGGTGGTGGGTCCTGCCGGGAAGTTGGAATGCGGGCGTACGGCGCCGGAAGTGCCGCAGCAAAGCACGCAATTATACCGTTCGCTTGCTGCCGTCCGACAGCGAATCAACGGGAAGCGTCATGGTCGCGGCGCGCGTGCGCCGGGAGGAAAGGCCGCCGCCGCGCGAGTGGGCCGCATCGCGCGAGGCGGCAAGCGCCGGTGGCGGGCCGGGCGGGCAGCGCCGCCGCGGCCGCTGAAGACGCTCAGGCCTGCTTCTTCGACAGCGCGAGGCGCAGCAGGTCGGCCACCGTGTTGACGTTGAGCTTTTCCATGATGTTCGCGCGGTGCGCTTCGACCGTCTTGATGCTGATGCCGAGATCGTCGGCGATCTGCTTGTTCAGGCGGCCCGCGATGATGCGTTCGAGCACCTGCTGCTCGCGCGCGGTCAGCTTCGACAGGCGCTCGCTCGCGGCACGCTGTTCCTGGACGCTCTTGCTTTCGCTTCGGGCCTTGTCGAGCATCCGCTCGACGAGCTTGCGCAGCTCGGCTTCGTCGAACGGTTTCTCGATAAAGTCCATCGCACCCTTTTTCATCGTCGACACGGCCATCGGCACGTCGCCGTGCCCCGTGACGAAGATGATCGGCAGCGCGGCGTTGTCGGCGATCAGGCGCTCCTGCAGCTCGAGGCCGCTCATGCCCGACATCCGCACGTCGAGGATCAGGCACGCGATCTGGCCGGCCTGCTGCGCCGGCTGGTAGGCATCGAGGAACTGCTCGGCGCTCGAGAAGCATTGCACGCGATAGCCGTTCGCCTCCAGCAGCCAGCGCAGCGAGTCCCGTACGGCCTCGTCGTCGTCGACGACAAAGACGGTTTCCTGAGTGGTGGTGACAGGGCTATTCATAGTTCTCCCGTAACGGTATGTGATGCCGATGCCTCGCGCCCCCCTTGGCCGAGATCAGCGGGTTCCCCAATGGGCAGGCTGCAGTGGAACGTCGCGCCGGAAATGCGGCCATCCGGCTCGACGTTGTTGACCACCCACAGACGCCCCCGATGCGATTCGATGATCGAACGGCAGATGTTCAGCCCCATGCCCATGCCATCGGACTTGGTGCTGTAAAACGGTTCGAACAGGCGCTCGGCGGTCGCTTCGTCGACGCCCGGACCCTGGTCGATCACGCGGATGTCGACGAAACCCGCGTCGATGTCGGCGACGACGCGGATCACGCCGTCCGCCGAGGCCGGCTTCACGTCGGCCATCGCCTCGGCCGCGTTCTTCATCAGGTTCATCAACACCTGCTCGATCAGCACGGGGTCGACATAAATAATAGGCATTCTTGCGAGGATTTCCGTGACGATCCGGATCCTGCGCTTCCTGGCCTCGATTTCGGCGAGCCCGACCGCGTCGGCGACGATGTCCGCGACCCGGGCCGGCTGGCGTTTCGGCTCGCTGCGCTTCACGAATTCGCGGATCCGCTTGACGATCATCCCGGCGCGCAGCGCCTGCTGCGCGGTCTTTTCCAGCGCGGGCTGCAGCGTCTCGGGCGTGCCGCGGCCGCTCTTGACGAGCGCGAGCGTGCCCGAGCAGTAGTTGTTGATCGCGGCGAGCGGCTGGTTCAATTCGTGAGCAATCGACGACGCCATTTCACCCATCGTCATCAATCGGCTCGTGAACTGCAGCTTTTCTTCCTGCTGGTGCGCGAGTTCCTGCGCCTTCTTGCGGGTCGTGATGTCGGTCGCGATCTGCATCTGCGCGAGGTGGCCGTCGACCCACTGGATGTACTGGCGGCGCACCTCGAACCATTTCTGGATGCTTTCGACGTACACCTCCTGCGCATCGGCGGTGCTGCTCGTCAGCGCGGCGGCCGGCAGGCCCGCGAACGCGTCGACCATGTCGATCGAGTCGGACGATGCCTGCGCGCGGTCGAAGCCGCCGCCCGACAGTTCCAGATGGCCGTCCGGGCGGATGCCGAACAGGTGGCGGTAGTAGCGGTTCGCGAACAGCAGCTCGGCTTCGTCGGCGGCGAGCACCGACACCGCGGCGTCGAGGCTTTCGAGCACCGTCGTGAAGCGTTCGTGCGCGGCCGCGAGTTCCTCGCGCGCGCGCTTCGGTTCGGTGATGTCGGTCATCGACGACATCCAGCCGGTCTGGCGGCCCGAGCTGTCGATCAGCGGCGACACGTACAGGCGCGCATGGAACAGCGTGCCGTTCTTGCGCCGCACGCGCAGCTCGAAGCCCGAGCTCGGCGCCTTGCCGCGCAGCGTCATGTCGAGCTGGCGCTGCATTTCCGGGTAGGCGTCGCGCGGCCAGTACGGGAACGGCGCGACCTTGCCGACGAGGTCGGTTTCGTCCCAACCCGTCATCCGGCAGAACGCGGGGTTCACGTGCGTGATGCGGCCGTGCATGTCGAGCACGCGCATGCCGATCAGCACCGAGTTTTCCATCGCGCGGCGGAAGAACGCTTCCGCGTACAGCGCCTGCTGCGCCTCGAAGCGCTGGCGCGTGTGCTTCCACAGACTCCAGAGGCTCCACAGCACGAAGCACGACAGGCCGGCGACGAGCCACACGAGCGTGTTGTTGGTCAGGTTCGTGAGCTGCGGGAATGCGTACACGCGCACCGTCAGCCCTTGGCCGGGCGGATCGAGCGGCAGGTCGTAGTGCGAGTCGCGCGGCAGGCGCGGGCGCGTCGACGTGGACGACAGCTCGCGGTTGTTCGCGTCGGTGATCGAGATCTTGTACTTTGACGACAGTTCCTGCGGGATGTCGTGCTTCAGGATGCCCTCGACCGAGAACACCGCGGCGATCGAGCCGAGATATTCGCGGTCGCCGCGCATCACGGGCGTCTGCAGCGTGATGAAGCCGTTGCCGAAGTCGTCGTAGATCAGCGGCGAATAGGCCTGGCGGCGCGTGCTGCGCGCTTCGTCGTACGCGCCGCGCACGGCGTCCTGCATCTGCGCGTCGCCCGGCTTCGCGAGCCGCTGGCCGAGCAGCGGCGGATGCACGGTCGGCCAGCGCTGCACGCCGGGCGCGGTGTACCAGTTCAGGTAGAGGATTTCCGGATGCGTCTGCATCACGTCCGCGACGGCCATCTGGAATGCGTTCTGGTCGAGGCGGCCCGACGCGAGATCGCGCGACAGCGCCTGCAGCTGTTCTTGCGCGCCCGTCATCGACAGGCGGATCTGTTGCTGCGCCCAGGCGACGTTACGGAACAGGGTGTCTTCCTGCTGCTGCTGTTCGCGGCGATTGAGGCTCCACAGGATGAGGCTCATCACCACGAGAAATACCAGGATCGACAGCAGCGGCGTCAGCAAATAGGAATTGGACCACCACGGTCCGTGGTGCCAACGGGACGGCTGCGACTCCGCCGGCGGGCCCGACGGTCGCGCCGAGCGTGCGAAAAGCCGATCGGTCAACATGGCAGGATTGTAGCGCAGCGCAATACATGGAAAACCGGTACCGGATATGTTGAACGGAAACGGATTTGTTCCGCCGTGGCGTGCCGCCGCGCCCCGAAGTATGGGTGCGGCGCAGCAATATTTCGCATTGCGAGAAAAGATCTCACAATTCGAAAATTTTGTTGCGCAGGCCTGCGCACGCTCATTACAATCCGCTGGAGCTTGCCCGCAGCCGGCCGCGTCGCGTCGTCTGCATGAGAGCGATCCTCACATTCCAGGACCCAGGAGACGAGAATGTCCGCTGTACCGAACGAAGTGATGAAATATGTCGCCGCCGATCGTGACGACGACCCGCAAGAAACCATCGAGTGGCTGGAGTCGCTCGATGGCGTGATCTCCTCCGTGGGCACCGGCCGCGCGCATTACCTGATCGAAAAACAGATCGAGTTCGCCCGCATGCACGGCGAGCACCTGCCGTTCTCCGCCAACACCCCGTACATCAACACGATCCCGGTCGAAGCCCAGGCGAAGATCCCGGGCGACCAGGACATCGAGCACCGCATCCGTTCGTACACGCGCTGGAACGCGCTGGCGATGGTGCTGCGTGCCGGCAAGGACACGAACGTCGGCGGCCACATCGCCTCGTTCGCATCGGCCGCGACGCTCTACGACGTCGGCTACAACCACTTCTGGCACGCGGCGTCCGACCAGCACGGCGGCGATCTCGTGTTCGTGCAGGGTCACTCGTCGCCGGGCGTGTACTCGCGCGCGTTCCTGCTCGGCCGCCTGAAGGAAGAGCAGCTCGACAACTTCCGCCAGGAAGTCGACGGCCAGGGCATCTCGTCGTACCCGCACCCGTGGCTGATGCCGGACTTCTGGCAATTCCCGACCGTGTCGATGGGTCTCGGCCCGATCATGGCGATCTACCAGGCGCGCTTCATGAAGTACCTGCAGGCGCGCGGCATCGCGAAGACGGAAGGCCGCAAGGTGTGGGCGTTCCTCGGCGACGGCGAGACGGACGAACCGGAATCGCTCGGCGCGATCGGGATGGCGAGCCGCGAGAAGCTCGACAACCTCGTGTTCGTGATCAACTGCAACCTGCAGCGTCTCGACGGCCCGGTGCGCGGCAACGGCAAGATCATCCAGGAACTCGAATCGGAATTCCGCGGCGCCGGCTGGAACGTGATCAAGGTCATCTGGGGCAGCCGCTGGGATGCGCTGTTCGCGCGCGACAAGTCGGGCGCGCTGATGCGCCGCATGATGGAAGTCGTCGACGGCGAATACCAGACGTACAAGTCGGAGTCGGGCGCGTTCGTTCGCGAGCACTTCTTCAACACGCCTGAACTGAAGGCGCTCGTCGCCGACTGGTCGGACGACGACATCTGGGCGCTGAACCGCGGCGGCCACGATCCGCACAAGATCTACGCGGCGTTCCACGAAGCGTCGAACACGAAGGGCGCGCCGACCGTCATCCTCGCGAAGACCATCAAGGGCTACGGGATGGGCGAGTCGGGCCAGGCGATGAACATCACGCACCAGCAGAAGAAGCTGCCGGTCGAGCAACTGAAGAAGTTCCGTGACCAGTTCCGTCTGCCGATCACCGACGAGCAGATCGCCGACGTGCCGTACCTCAAGTTTGAGGAAGGTTCGAAGGAACTCGAATACATGCGCCAGAAGCGCATGGACCTCGGCGGCTACCTGCCGCATCGCCGCGAGAAGGCGACGTCGCTGCCGGTGCCGGCGCTCGACGCGTTCGAGCCGCTGCTGAAGGGCACGGGCGAAGGCCGCGAGATCTCGACGACGATGGCGTTCGTGCGGATCCTGAACATCCTGCTGAAGGACAAGGCGCTGGGCAAGCGCGTGGTGCCGATCGTCCCGGACGAATCGCGTACGTTCGGCATGGAAGGCCTGTTCCGCCAGATCGGCATCTGGAACCAGGAAGGCCAGAAGTACGTGCCGGAAGATTCCGACCAGCTGATGTTCTACAAGGAATCGGAAACCGGCCAGATCCTGCAGGAAGGCATCAACGAAGCGGGCGGCATGTGCGACTGGATCGCGGCGGCGACGTCGTACTCGACGCACGGCGAGATCATGGTGCCGTTCTACATCTTCTATTCGATGTTCGGCTTTCAGCGGATCGGCGACCTCGCATGGGCCGCGGGCGACATGCGTTCGCGCGGCTTCCTGCTCGGCGGCACGGCGGGCCGCACGACGCTGAACGGCGAAGGCCTGCAGCACGAAGACGGCCACTCGCTCCTGTGGGCGGCATCGGTGCCGAACTGCGTGAGCTACGACCCGACGTTCGGCTATGAACTCGCCGTGATCGTCCAGGACGGCCTGCGCCGCATGGTGCAGGACCAGGAAGACGTGTACTACTACATCACGGTGATGAACGAGAACTACGAGCACCCGGCGATTCCGCAGGGCGACCACGTGGCGGCCGACATCATCAAGGGCATGTACGCGTTCAGGAAGGCCGACGCCGACAAGAAGGCGCCGCGCGTCCAGCTGCTCGGCGCGGGCACGATCTTCAACGAAGTGATCGCCGCCGCCGACCTGCTGAAGAACGACTGGGGCGTCGCCGCCGACCTGTGGAGCGTGCCGAGCTTCACCGAGCTCGCGCGCGAAGGCCACCAGGTCGAACGCTGGAACCTGCTCCATCCGACCGAAGAGCGTCGCCTGTCGCACGTGCAGAAGTGCCTGAAGGACACGCAGGGCCCGGTCATCGCATCGACCGACTACGTCCGTGCGCTGGTCGACCAGATCCGCGGCCAGATCGATCGCCGCTTCGTCGTGCTGGGCACGGACGGCTTCGGCCGCTCGGATACCCGCGAGAAGCTGCGTCACTTCTTCGAAGTCGACCGTCACTGGGTCACCGTCGCCGCGCTCAACGCGCTGGCCGACGAAGGCACGATCGAGCGCAAGGTGGTCGCGGACGCGATTGCCAAGTACAACCTCGATCCGTCCAAGCCCAACCCGATGACCGTTTAACGCACACGCCGTGTAATGCCCGCGTCGCTCCCGCGAGGAGCGCGCGCGGCCATGGAGACAGAAACAGATGAGTCAAGCGATCGAAGTGAAGGTGCCGGATATCGGCGATTACAAGGACGTGCCGGTGATCGAGATCGGCGTGAAGGTCGGCGATACGGTCGAGCCCGAGCAGTCGCTCGTCACGCTCGAGTCCGACAAGGCGACGATGGACGTGCCGAGCCCGGTGGGCGGCGTCGTGAAGGAAATCAAGGTCAAGGTGGGCGATTCGGTATCGGAAGGCACGCTGATCGTGCTGCTCGAAGCCGCAGGCGCGTCCTCTCCCGCTGCGCAGGCGAGCACACCGGCGCCGGCTGCGGCCGCGCCGGCTCCGGCAGCCGCCGCCGCACCGGCACCCGCGAAGGCAGCGCCGGCACCGGCTGCCGCCGCACCGGCCGCCGCGCCGTCGGGCGAGTACCGCGCGAGCCATGCATCGCCGTCGGTGCGCAAGTTCGCGCGCGAACTCGGTGTCGACGTCGCACGCGTGCAGGGTTCGGGCCTGAAGGGCCGCATCACGAAGGACGACGTCACCGGTTTCGTGAAGGGCGTGATGACGGGCCAGCGCGCGGCACCGGGTGCAGCAGCGACTGCGCCGGCAGGCGGCGGCGAGCTGAACCTGCTGCCGTGGCCGAAGGTCGACTTCTCGAAGTTCGGCCCGTTCGAGGCGAAGCCGCTGTCGCGCATCAAGAAGATTTCCGGCGCGAACCTGCATCGCAACTGGGTGATGATCCCGCACGTCACGAACAACGACGAAGCGGACATCACCGAGCTCGAAGCGCTGCGTGTCCAGCTGAACAAGGAACACGAAAAGGCGGGCGTGAAGTTCACGATGCTCGCGTTCGTGATCAAGGCAGTCGTCGCCGCACTGAAGAAATTCCCGACCTTCAACGCGAGCCTCGACGGCGACAACCTCGTGTTCAAGCAGTACTTCCACGTCGGTTTCGCGGCCGATACGCCGAACGGCCTCGTCGTGCCGGTGATCCGCGATGCGGACAAGAAGGGCCTCGTCGACATCGCGAAGGAAATGAGCGACCTGTCGAAGGCCGCGCGCGAAGGCAAGCTGAAGCCGGACCAGATGCAGGGCGGCTGCTTCTCGATCTCGTCGCTCGGCGGGATCGGCGGCACGAACTTCACGCCGATCATCAACGCGCCGGAAGTGGCGATCCTCGGGTTGTCGCGTGGGCAGATGAAGCCGGTGTGGGACGGCAAGCAGTTCGTGCCGCGTCTCATGCTGCCGCTGTCGCTGTCGTATGACCACCGTGTCATCGACGGTGCGGAGGCCGCACGGTTCAACGCGTATCTCGGTGCGTTGCTGGCCGATTTCCGCCGCATCATTCTTTGATGAGATGAGGGGCTCGCGGGGGCGTGGTTCTTGTCGGTTCGCCACGCGCTTGTCGTTGAACCTGTTTTGCCAACGGTCTGCCGGCGTCGCCCCTGCGCGGGGCGGCGGTCACTTTTCTTTGTCTTCCAAAGAAAAGTAACCAAAAGAAAGGCGCGTCCTTGGGCGGACGGCAAAGGTGGTCCTGCCCAACGTCGCGTGCTCTTGTCAGGCCGCTTGTCGTCAGGTTCCGTCTTTCCGCCAGTCCCTCCCTCTCTCTCTGCAGCCAATCAAGAAGGGGACAGTCATGAGTCTCATCGAAGTCAAGGTTCCGGATATCGGCGATTTCAGCGGCGTCGATGTCATCGAAGTCAACGTGAAGCCCGGCGACGTGATCGAAAAAGAGCAAACGCTCATCACGCTCGAATCCGACAAGGCCTCCATGGAAGTGCCCAGCGACGTCGCCGGCACCGTCAAGGAAGTCAAGGTCAAGGCCGGCGAGAAAGTCTCGCAAGGCACCGTCATCGCCATCGTCGAAGCGTCGGCCGGTGCCGCCGCCCCCGCGAAAGCGCCTGAAGCGCCGAAGCCCGCAGCCGCGCCGGCACCGGCACCGGCTGCCGCCGCTCCGGCGCCCGCGCCGCAAGCCGGCAGCTATGCCGGCGCCGCCGACATCGAGTGCGACATGCTCGTGCTCGGCGCCGGCCCCGGCGGCTACTCGGCCGCGTTCCGCGCGGCCGACCTCGGCATGAAGACCGTGCTCGTCGAACGCTACTCGACGCTCGGCGGCGTGTGCCTGAACGTGGGCTGCATCCCGTCGAAAGCGCTGCTGCATACGTCGCTCGTCGTCGAGGAAGCCGCGGCGCTCGCGTCGCACGGCATCACGTTCGGCAAGCCGCAGGTCGATCTCGACAAGCTGCGCGACTTCAAGGGCGGCGTCGTCAAGAAGCTGACGACGGGCCTCGCCGGCATGGCCAAGGCACGCAAGGTCGAAGTGGTCACCGGCGTCGGTGCGTTCGTCGATCCGTTCCACATGGAAGTGCAGGGCGAAAACGGCAAGAAGGTCGTGAAGTTCAAGCAGGCGATCATCGCCGCGGGCTCGCAAGCCGTGAAGCTGCCGTTCATGCCGGAAGACCCGCGTGTCGTCGACTCGACCGGCGCACTCGAACTGCGCCAGCTGCCCAAGCGCATGCTCGTGATCGGCGGCGGCATCATCGGCCTCGAAATGGCCACGGTGTACTCGACGCTCGGCGCCGAGATCGACGTCGTCGAAATGATGGACGGCCTGATGATGGGCGCGGACCGCGATCTCGTGAAGGTCTGGGAAAAGTACAACGCGAAGCGCTTCGGCAACGTGATGCTGAAGACCAAGACGGTCGGCGCGGAAGCGAAGGAAGACGGCATCTACGTGAAGTTCGAGGGCGAGAAGGCGCCGGCGGAAGCGCAGCGCTACGACCTCGTGCTCGTCGCGGTGGGCCGCAGCCCGAACGGCAAGAAGATCGGTGCCGACAAGGCCGGCGTCGCGGTCACGGATCGCGGCTTCATCGACGTCGACAAGCAGATGCGCACGAACGTCCCGCACATCTTCGCGATCGGCGATATCGTCGGCCAGCCGATGCTCGCGCACAAGGCCGTGCATGAAGGCCACGTCGCAGCGGAAGCCGCGCACGGCGAGAAGGCGTATTTCGACGCGCTGCAGATCCCGTCGGTGGCCTACACCGATCCGGAAGTGGCGTGGGCCGGCAAGACGGAAGACCAGTGCAAGGCCGAAGGCATCAAGTACGGCAAGGCCGTGTTCCCGTGGGCCGCTTCGGGCCGCGCGATCGCGAACGGCCGCGACGAAGGCTTCACGAAGCTGATCTTCGACGAGGAAACCCATCGCGTGATCGGCGGCGGCATCGTCGGCCTGAACGCAGGCGACCTGATCAGCGAAGTGTGCCTCGCCGTCGAGATGGGCGCGGACGCGGAAGACATCGGCAAGACGATCCATCCGCACCCGACGCTCGGCGAGTCGGTCGGCATGGCCGCCGAACTGTACGAAGGCGTCTGTACGGACCTGCCGCCGCAACGCAAGAAGTAACGCGACCGGCACGGCCGGCCATGCGCCGGCCACGAAAAACGCCGCCGCCCGGACGATCCGGGCGGCGGCGTTTTCTTTTGTGCGCAGCCGGCGCGGTGGCCGGACGACGGCTTGAAGCCGGCCTGCGTTTGCCGGTTCGCACGTGTTCCGGCGCCAGAAACGAAAAAGCCGCGCTGGGCGCGGCTCTTTCAGGAGCAGGGGGCGCTTACGCGGCCGGCTTGCTCGAACGGCGTGCGGCGGCGGCGGTAGCAGCCTTCGTCGCGACGGCAGCAGCAGCGTTGAAGTTCGTTTCAGCGATTTCGACGGCTTGCTTCGTGGCCTTCTGAACCGTTTCGTACGTGGTGTTCGCGGCGTTCAGTGCCGACTTCAGCGCGGCGACAGCCGTTTCCGAACCGGCCGGGGCGTTCTTCGCGACGTTGTCGACGAGTGCCTGGACCTTCTTGTTCTGCTCGTCGAATTGCGCTTCGGCAACCTTCGCGAACTCGGCTTGCGTCGACGATGCGATTTCGTACAGGTGACGGCCGTACGACAGCACCTTTTCAGCGACCGGCTGCGACAGGCTGGCTTGCAGCGCGATCAGTTCCTGCGCGTCCTTCACCGACAGCAGGCGTTGTGCGTTTTCCTGGCCTTCGGCCAGCGTCGACTTCACGACCTGCAGGTTCAGTTCGATCAGCTTTTCGACGCCTTCGAACGCCTTGGTCGTCAGACCGAACAGGCTCTCGAGGTTGGCTTTCTGTGCAGCGGCGATTTGCTCGGGGGTCAGCAAGGACATGTCCAGCTCCTGAAAAGCGATCGCGTCGATCGCAGGGTAAAGGGCACTACGACGGGGAATCTCGGATGCGCGTGCTTTGTGCAACGCAGCAATGAGGCTTATTTTAGGGCAGAGAAAACGGATGTCAAGTGTTTTTTGTGCGTTGCACAATCGCGACAAATTATCGATAAAACAACGGGTTATCGCGGTCGTCCGGAATCGGTTTCAGGCGCGTTCCCAGATGGTGCGCACGACGGCGGGGAAAGCGCGGCGCACCATGATCATGCACAGGTAAACCTGACAGGCCCATGGAACGTTATCCTTCTGTTCCTGTCGAAAAACGCGCCGTTTCGATGCGCGTGCCGTGGCGACGTGCCGCCGCCACGGTCGAGACCGGCGCCCCTGGCACGCCGAGCACCGGATACGTAGTTTCCCCGCTTTAAATCGCCTCCGAAGTGACGTTATCTCAATTAACCGAGTGGTAATCGGGAGACGGGCGCTGTCGGGCAGTGCACCCATGAGTTTTTTCGATGGGGGCGGGAGGGTCGATTGGTCTGAGGTTGGCCGACCCTTACATTCCGGTTTAACGACGATCGGTAAGTGCCTAATATTGCTCTTTTTTTCAGCTTTAACTACACTTGCGGAAACCTCCCGCCGCTTTGTCCAGACCCCAATGAAAGCCGAATCGTTTTCACCGCGCAGATTGTTGCAGAGCATGACGCTCGGCACGGCTGTGTCGGTCGCAGTCGCCTTGCTGGCGACCACCGCGTCCGTCGCGCCTGCTGACGCCTTTGCCGCCACTGCGAAGACCCAACAAGCCGCCAAGAAAAAAGCCGTCGCTCCTGCTTCGTCAGCGAAGAAGAAGTCGGCGAAGGCGACGTCCGACAAATCCGCCAAGGTCGCCGCGGCCGATGCGCCGCGCGCGAAGGCGTCGCGAAAGCGCGTGACGCTCGCGGCGAACAACCTGCATGGCGGCCATCGCGGCGCGGTCCGCAAGGTCGCGTTCCAGCCGCGCCGGCCGACGGTCGGTCAAGCGTTCGGCCTGCACGATACGCCCGACGCGCTCGCGCTGCGTTCGAGCGTCGCGTACGTCGTCGACCAGAATTCCGGCGAGCCGCTGTTCGACAAGAATTCGCACGCCGTCGTGCCGATCGCGTCGATCTCGAAGCTGATGACGGCGATGGTCGTGCTCGACTCGAAGGCGCCGATGACCGATCAGATCGAAGTCACCGACGAAGACCGCGACTACGAGAAGGGCACGGGCTCGCGCCTGTCGGTCGGCTCGGTGCTGTCGCGCGAGGACATGCTGCACATCGCGCTGATGGCGTCGGAAAACCGCGCGGCCGCGGCGCTGTCGCGTTATTACCCGGGCGGCCGTCCGGCGTTCATCGCCGCGATGAACGCGAAGGCGAAGGCGCTCGGCATGGCCGATACGCATTTCGAGAATTCGACCGGCCTGTCCAGCTCGAACGTGTCGAGTGCGCGTGATCTCGTGAAGATGGTCAATGCCGCGTATCAGTATCCGATGATCCGCCAGTTCTCGACCGATCGCAGCTACGAGGTGTTCACGGGCAAGCGCAATCTCGCGTACAACAGCACGAACGCGCTGATCCGCGGCAACGGCTCGTGGGACATCGGCCTGCAGAAGACGGGCTTCATCAACGAAGCGGGTGAATGCCTCGTGATGCAGGCGACGATCCATGGCCGGCCGATGGTGATGGTGCTGCTCGACTCGTTCGGCAAGTACTCGCGCTTCGCCGACGCATCGCGCCTGCGCAACTGGCTCGACGCCGGCGGCGGCGAGCGCCTGACGGCGGCCAACACGCCGAACGGCGGAACCTGATCGCGCCGCAGGCTGCAACAAGAAAGCCCCGCAATCGCGGGGCTTTTTTACGTCCGGCGGAACCGGCATCGAGGCCGGCGGGCGGCTTACGCCTGCCGCTGCAGCCCGTCCACGTCCTTCGCCGGCGTCGGCCGGTAGCCGAGCGATTCCGAGATGGTGAGTGCCGTGCGGCTCAGCTGGCCGAGCCATGCGTCCTGCAGGCGGTCGGCCGGTGCCGACAGCGACAGGCCCGCGACGAGCTTGCCCGAATCGTCGTAGATGCCGGCCGCGATACAGCGCACGCCGAGCTCCAGCTCCTCGTTGTCGCGCGCGCACGATTGCTGGCGGACGATCGTCAACTCGCGCTCGAGCTTCGCGATGTCGGTGATGCTGTTCTGCGTATGGCCGGACAGCCCCGTGCGCGTCGCATAGGCGCGCACGCGCGACGTTTCGTCGGCCGCGAGGAACAGCTTGCCGACCGACGTCAGGTGCAGCGGCGCGCGGCCGCCGATCGCGCGGACGACCTGCATCCCCGAGCGCTCGGAATACGCACGCTCGATGTAGACGATCTCGTCGCCCTGGCGCACCGACAGGTTCACGGTCTGCCCGGTGAGGCGATGCAGCTCGCGCATCGGCATCAGCGCCGCGTCGCGTACCGACAGGCGCGCCTTCACGAGGTTGCCGAGCTCCAGCAGCCGCATGCCGAGGCGGTAGGTGCCGGGATCGGAGCGGTCGACGAGGCGACAGGTCACCATGTCGTTGAGGATGCGGTGCGCGGTCGACGGGTGCAGCTCCGTGCGCTGCGCCAGTTCCTTCAGGCTGACAGGATCACTGTGCGCGGCGAGCGCGTCCAGCAGCCGCATCATGCGTTCGATCACCTGGATCGACGTTTTTGAATCCGGGGTGGGTTGGCTCATGTCGGGGGGAGAAATCGGTTGACGCGTCAAGCGGTGTTGCAACGATTGTATCTCGTATTGTGAAAAAAGCGAACGCCGTTCGAGGAAGTCCTCGTTTCGTGCACGACGGGCTTGCATGCGAGCCGGCGTTGGTCTTGCTGGCCAAACGGCGGATAATGAGAGTCGTTTTCTCGAAGGAGCACGTATGCGAGTCGGTTTGTTCGTGACCTGCCTGGTCGATCTGATGCGCCCCGAAATCGGTTTCTCGGCGCTCAAGCTGATTCGCGACGCCGGCTACGAAGTGATCGTGCCGCCCGCGCAGACCTGCTGCGGGCAACCGGCCTACAACTCGGGCGACCGCGCGCTCGCGCGCGACCTCGCCGAAAAGACGCTGCGCGAGTTCGAGCAGTTCGATTACGTCGTCGCGCCGTCGGGCTCGTGCGGCGGGATGATCCGCGCGCACTACGGCGACCTGTTTCGCGACGACCCCGAACTGATGGGGCGCTACACGCGGTTCCAGCAGAAGGTCTACGAACTGACCGATTTCCTCGCGAACGTCGCGAAGGTGTCGCTCGCGCCGGGCGAGTTCACCGGCCCCGTCACCTATCACGACTCGTGTTCGGGCCTGCGCGAACTCGGCGTGAAGGCGCAGCCGCGCGCGCTGCTCGCGCAGCGCGGCGTTGCGGTCACCGAGATGAAGGACTGCGAGCACTGCTGCGGCTTCGGCGGCACGTTCGCGATCAAGTACGGCGACATCTCGGCGGCCATCGCGGACGAGAAATGCGCGAACGTGCGTGCGTCGGGCGCGGGTGCCGTCGTGCTCGGCGATCTCGGCTGCATGCTGAACATCGAAGGGCGGTTGCGCCGCACCGGCGACCGCGACACGCGCGTGCTGCACGTCGCGCAGGTGCTGGCGGGCGACGTCTGACGCCCGGTTCCGCTCACTTTTCCCGATACCGCGATGCAAGTCCAATCGATGCATTTCAAGGCGCGCGCCGGCCAGAAGCTGGCCGACCAGCGCCTGCAGCAGAACCTGAAGAAGCTGTCGACGAAGTTCGTGTCCGCGCGCGCCGACGCGATGACCGCGATCGACTTCCCGGCCACGCGCGCCGCGCTCAAGGCGCGCCGCAACCGCGCGCTGGAGAACCTCGACGTGTGGCTCGAGGCTTTCGAGCAGGAGGCGACGCGGCGCGGCACGACGGTGTTGTTCGCCGAAACGACCGCGGATGCCGCGCGGCTGGTGGCCGACATCGCGCGCCGGCACGACGTGAAGAAGGTCATCAAGACCAAGTCGATGGTGTCCGAGGAAATGCGCCTGAACGCGGTGCTCGCGGAGATGGGCGTGCAGTCGATCGAGACGGACCTCGGCGAATACATCCTGCAGATCAACGACAACGAGCCGCCGAGCCACATCATCGCGCCCGTCGTGCACAAGGACAAGGACGAGATCGCCGACCTGTTCGCGCGCACGCACCACCGCGAGCGGCTCACCGAGATTCCGGACATGACGCGCGAGGCGCGCGAGGTGCTGCGCCCGCATTTCATGTCGGCCGACATGGGCGTGACGGGCGGCAACTTCGTGATCGCCGAGACGGGCTCGGTCGCAATCGTGACGAACGAAGGGAACGAAGGCATGTGCACGGTGATGCCGCGCGTGCACGTCGCGGTGACGGGCATCGAGAAGGTGCTGCCGACCCTCGAGGATCTCGCGACCGCGATGCGCCTGCTGCCGCGTTCGGCGACCGGGCAGAAGACGTCGAACTATTTCTCGCTGCTGACCGGGCCGCGCGGGCCGGCCGACGAGGATGGCCCCGAGCACAACTACGTGGTACTGGTCGACGGCGGCCGCACGGGCCTGATCGGCGGCGAATTCCAGGAGATGCTGCGCTGCATCCGCTGCGGCGCGTGCATGAACCATTGCCCGGTATATCAGAAGGTCGGCGGCCATGCGTACGGCTGGGTCTATCCGGGGCCGATGGGGTCGGTGCTGACGCCGAGCTACGTCGGGCTCGACCGTACGCTCGACCTGCCGCAGGCCGCGACGCTATGCGGCGAATGCGACAGCGTGTGCCCGGCCGGGATTCCGTTGTCGCACCTGCTGCGCACGCTGCGCGAGAAGCAGGTCGAGCGGCACCTGCGGCCGTGGCGCGAGCGGGCGGCGCTCGCCGCATGGGGCTTCTTCGCGCGGCGGCCGATGCTGTACGCGCTGACGACCAAGCTCGCGGTGCGCGTCCTCGAGCGGCTGGGCAACGGCGGCACGCTGCGGCGCCTGCCGATGATGGGCGGCTGGATGGACACGCGCGACATGCCGACGCCGACCGGGCGCACGTTCCGGGAGCTGTACGCGGCGTCCCAGAGCCACCTCGGCTGACGACTGTTCAGCGGGCGGCAACAGTGCGTTCGCTATTTGCATATTTATCTCGATAGATGCGGTCTATAGAATCTGGTCTGTAGTCCCCGGAATTGGGTTTCGGGGTACCGGGTCAAGGAGGTCCGCATCATGAGAAAGACAATATCGATGTACTGGCCGCTGGCAATCGTCGTCCCGCTGGCAGCGGCAGCCTATCTGCACACGATGGCCGATGCGCCGTCGCGCGGTCCGCTCGCGGTTCATCAGGCGTCCGCCGAGCTGGCGCGCGCGGTGTCGTTCGGGCTGGTCGGCGACGCGGCGCAGCCGCTGCCGGCGGCATCCGGCGACATCGTGCTCGCCGCGCCGAAGGCGCTGTGAGGCATGGCGCCGTCGCGTCGGGCGGCGGCGCGATTTTGGCCGCCTTTGTATAATGGCGTGTTGTTCTTCCACGCGGTCCGCCGCACCTTTTCGATAGTGCGATGACCCGCGTTGCGATCTGTTTCGTCTGTCTCGGCAACATCTGCCGTTCGCCCACCGCGGAAGGCGTGATGCGCCACCAGGTCGACGCGGCCGCGCTGGCCGACCGGATCGCGATCGATTCGGCCGGCACCGGCGACTGGCACGTGGGCGAGCCGCCCGATACACGGGCGCAGGCGGCGGCACGCGGTCGCGGCTACGATTTGTCGGCGCTGCGCGCGCGGCAGGTGAGTGCGGCGGATTTCGAGCGCTTCGACCTGCTGCTTGCGATGGATGAGGCGAATCTCGCGGAATTGCAGCGCCGCTGCCCGCCGCGGTATCGCGACAAGGTGCGCCTGCTGATGGAATTCGCGCCGGATTCGACCGAAACCGAAGTGGCCGACCCGTATTTCGGCGGCGCGCAGGGCTTCGAACAGGTGCTCGATCAGGTCGAACGCGCGTGCGCGGGCCTGCTGGAGACACTCCGGGCCCGTACGGCGCGCTGATCGCACGGTGGTATTCAGCGGTCTGCGAATACCCTTTCAAAGACATGGATACTTGACTAAAAACGTCAAATATTTATACTTGACCAAAATCGTCAAGATTGCAGTCCCCTAGACACCATGAGACTCACCACCAAAGGCCGTTTCGCCGTCACGGCGATGATTGACTTGGCACTGCGCCAGGAGCAGGGCCCGGTGACGCTTGCAGGCATCAGCCAGCGCCAGCGGATTTCGCTCTCGTATCTCGAACAGCTGTTCGGCAAGCTGCGCAGGCATGAAATCGTCGAATCCGTGCGCGGCCCGGGCGGCGGCTACAACCTCGCGCGCCGCGCGCAGGACGTCACCGTTGCCGACATCATCATCGCGGTCGATGAACCGCTCGACGCCACGCAGTGCGGCGGCAAAGGCACGTGCGACGGCTCGAAGCAGCCCGACGGCCATTGCATGACGCACGAGCTGTGGTCGACCCTGAACCAGAAGATGGTCGAATACCTCGACTCCGTGTCGCTGCAGGATCTCGTTGATCAGCAGCGCGCACGCGAGGGCGCGCCCGCGGTGCTGCGCGACCGCCGCGCGCCGGAGCCCGTCGCCGCACCGGCCGAGCCCGTGCGCACGATGCCGCTGGGCCCCAATTCGGTGTTCAACATCGCGAGTTCGTGAGCGCGAAGGCGCCCGCCATACCCCATAACGCACATAGTCCCTGCACAGAATACCCGGAGCGACAGATGACCCAAGAGACTCTCCACCTGCCCATCTACATGGATTACAGCGCGACGACCCCCGTCGACCCGCGCGTGGTCGACAAGATGGTGCCGTACCTGCGCGAGCAGTTCGGCAACCCGGCGTCGCGCAGCCACGCTTACGGCTGGGACGCGGAGCGTGCGGTCGAGGAAGCGCGCGAACAGGTGGCCGCACTCGTGAACGCCGATCCGCGCGAGATCATCTGGACGTCCGGCGCAACCGAATCGGACAACCTCGCGATCAAGGGTGCCGCGAACTTCTACAAGGGCAAGGGCAAGCACATCGTCACGGTGAAGACCGAGCACAAGGCCGTGCTCGATACCTGCCGCGAGCTCGAGCGCGACGGTTTCGACGTCACCTACCTCGACGTGAAGGATGACGGCCTGATCGACCTCGACGTGTTCAAGGCCGCGCTGCGCCCGGACACGATCCTCGTGTCGGTGATGCACGTGAACAACGAGATCGGCGTGATCCAGGACATCGAGACGATCGGCGAGATCTGCCGCGAGAAGGGCATCGTGTTCCACGTCGACGCCGCGCAGTCGACCGGCAAGGTCGGCATCGACCTCGCGAAGCTGAAGGTCGACCTGATGTCGTTCTCGGCGCACAAGACCTACGGCCCGAAGGGCATCGGCGCGCTGTACGTGCGCCGCAAGCCGCGCGTGCGCATCGAAGCGCAGATGCACGGCGGCGGTCACGAGCGCGGCATGCGCTCGGGCACGCTGCCGACGCACCAGATCGTCGGCATGGGCGAAGCGTTCCGCATCGCCCGCGAGGAAATGGCGACCGAGAACGAGCGCGTGCGCATGCTGCGCGACAAGCTGCTGCGCGGCCTGTCGCAGATCGAGGAAACCTACGTGAACGGCGACATGGAACGCCGTGTCCCGCACAACCTGAACATCAGCTTCAACTTCGTCGAAGGCGAGTCGCTGATCATGGCGATCAAGGACGTCGCGGTGTCGTCGGGCTCCGCGTGCACGTCGGCGTCGCTCGAGCCGTCGTACGTGCTGCGTGCGCTCGGCCGCAACGACGAACTCGCGCACAGCTCGATCCGCTTCACGGTCGGCCGCTTCACGACGGAGCAGGAAGTCGACTTCGTGATCAACCTGCTGAACAGCAAGATCGCGAAGCTGCGCGAACTGTCGCCGCTCTGGGAAATGCACCAGGAAGGCATCGATCTGTCGACGATCGAATGGGCCGCTCACTAATACCGCATTGAATGCACCCGCGGGCGGATTGACGCACGCAGACGTAACGAGTCAAGGAGTCTGAGTCATGTCTTACAGCAACAAGGTTCTGGATCACTACGAAAACCCGCGCAACGTCGGTTCGTTCGCGAAGGACGACGACACGGTCGGCACGGGCATGGTCGGCGCGCCGGCGTGCGGCGACGTGATGAAGCTGCAGATCCGCGTCGGCGCGGACGGCGTGATCGAAGACGCGAAGTTCAAGACCTACGGTTGCGGTTCGGCGATCGCGTCGAGCTCGCTCGTCACCGAGTGGGTGAAGGGCAAGACGCTCGACGAGGCACTGTCGATCAAGAACACGCAGATCGCCGAGGAACTCGCGCTGCCGCCGGTGAAGATTCACTGCTCGATCCTCGCGGAAGACGCGATCAAGGCAGCCGTGGCCGACTACAAGAAGCGCCACGACACCAAGGAAGGCGATCAGGCAGCAGCCTGAGCGGCATCGAGCGGGTTAGAGAAGGGAACGCGGCGGGCCCCGGTGGCGCGCCGCGGCAAGGACATCATGGCAATTACACTGACCGAAAAAGCAGCACAGCACGTTCAGAAATACCTCGTCCGTCGCGGCAAGGGGGTGGGCCTGCGGCTTGGCGTTCGCACGACCGGATGCTCGGGGCTCGCGTACAAGCTCGAGTATGTCGACGAGCTGGCTCCCGAGGATCAGGTGTTCGAGAGCCATGGCGTGAAGGTCGTCGTCGATCCGAAGAGCCTCGCGTACATCGACGGCACCGAGCTCGACTTCGCCCGCGAAGGCCTGAACGAAGGGTTCAAGTTCAACAACCCGAACGTGAAGGACGAGTGCGGTTGCGGCGAATCGTTCCGCGTGTGACGCGGGTCTCCGCGCGATGCGGGCAAGAGGCGGCACGGGCCGCCTTTTTAATGTGCGGCGTTTGCCGCGCGACGAACCGGAATTGAACGCGACGATGGTCTCGCTGAAAGACAGCCACTTCGACCTGTTTCACCTGCCGGCGCAATTCGCGCTCGACGAAACGGCGCTCGACGCCGCCTATCGAACGGTGCAGACGCAGGTGCATCCGGACCGCTTCGCGGCGGCCGGCGATGCGCAGAAGCGCATCGCGATGCAATGGGCAACCCGTGCGAACGAGGCGTACCGCACGCTGCGCGATCCGCTGAAGCGCGCGTCCTATCTGCTGTCGCTGCGCGGTGTGGACATCGGCGCGGAAAACAACACGGCGATGGAGCCTGCATTCCTGATGCAGCAGATGGAGTGGCGCGAGGGCATCGAGGATGCCGCGGCCGCCCGCAACGTCGACGCGCTCGACGCATTGCTCGCCGAGTTGCGCGACGAGAAGCGCGTGCGCGTCGAGCGCCTCGGTACGCTGCTCGACAGCGGCGCCGACCAGGCCGCCGCGGAAGCCGTGCGCCAGTTGATGTTCATCGAACGCGTCGCGTCGGAAGTGGGCGCGCAGATCGAGCGCCTCGAAACTTAACCGCGTGCCTCGCGGCACGCGCAGCAAACGGGCCGAGCGCCCGAACGAACCAAGATGGCTTTACTGCAAATTTCCGAACCGGGCATGGCGCCGGCGCCGCACCAGCGGCGACTTGCCGTCGGGATCGATCTCGGCACGACGAACTCGCTCGTCGCGGCCGTGCGCAACAGCGTGCCGGAGGTGCTGCCGGACGAAGCGGGCCGTGTGCTGCTGCCGTCGGTGGTCCGCTACCTCGAAAAGGGCGGCCGCCGCATCGGCCACGAAGCGAAGGAGCAGGCCGCGACCGATCCGCGCAACACGATCGTCTCGGTCAAGCGCTTCATGGGCCGCGGCAAGGCCGAAGTCGAAGGCGCGGCGAACGCGCCGTATGAATTCGTCGATGTGCCGGGCATGGTGCAGATCCGCACCGTCGACGGCGTGAAGAGCCCGGTCGAAGTGTCGGCCGAGATCCTCGCGACGCTGCGCTATCGCGCCGAGGATTCGCTTGGCGACGATCTGGTCGGCGCGGTGATCACGGTGCCCGCGTACTTCGACGACGCGCAGCGCCAGGCGACCAAGGACGCGGCGCGTCTCGCGGGCCTCAACGTGCTGCGCCTGCTGAACGAACCGACCGCCGCCGCGATCGCCTACGGGCTCGACAACGGGTCCGAAGGCCTCTACGCGGTGTACGACCTCGGCGGCGGCACGTTCGACCTGTCGATCCTGAAACTGACGAAGGGCGTATTCGAGGTGCTGGCCGCGGGTGGCGATTCAGCGCTCGGCGGCGACGATTTCGACCATGCGCTGTTCGGCCACGTGCTCGCGCAGGCCGGCATCGACGCGAAGACGCTGGCGCCCGAGGACGTGCGCCTGCTGCTCGACCGCGTGCGCGTGCTGAAGGAAGCGCTGTCGTCGGCACCGGAGGCCGCGCTCGACGTGACGCTGTCGGGCGGTGCGCACCTCGTTCAGACGATTTCGCACGATACGTTCGCGTCGCTCGTCGAGCCGCTCGTGCAGCGTACGCTCACGCCGACCCGCAAGGCGCTGCGCGACGCGCAGGTCACGCCGGCCGACATCAAGGGTGTCGTGCTGGTCGGCGGCGCGACGCGCATGCCGGTGATCCGCGACGCGGTCGCGAAATATTTCGGTCAGCCGCCGCTCGTGAACCTCGATCCGGACCAGGTCGTCGCGCTCGGCGCGGCGATCCAGGCCGACCTGCTCGCGGGCAATCGCGGCACCGGCGACGACTGGCTGCTGCTCGACGTGATTCCGCTGTCGCTCGGTGTCGAGACGATGGGCGGTCTCGTCGAGAAGATCATCCCGCGCAACTCGACGATTCCGATCGCGCGTGCGCAGGAATTCACGACCTTCAAGGACGGCCAGACCGCGATGGCGATCCACGTCGTGCAGGGCGAGCGCGAGCTCGTCGCCGACTGCCGGTCGCTCGCGCGCTTCGAGCTGCGCGGCATTCCGCCGATGACGGCCGGCGCCGCGCGCATTCGCGTGACCTACCAGGTCGACGCGGACGGCCTGCTGTCGGTGTTCGCACGCGAGCAACTGTCGGGCGTCGAGGCGTCGGTCGTCGTGAAGCCGTCGTACGGCCTCGCCGACGACGACATCGCGAAGATGCTCGAGGACAGCTTCAAGACCGCCGAAATCGACCTGCGCGCCCGCGCGCTGCGCGAAGCGCAGGTCGAGGCCGAGCGGATGCTCGAGGCGACGCAGGCCGCGCTGGCGGCCGACGGCGAACTGCTCGACGCCGACGAGCGCACGCAGGTCGATGCGCTGGCCGCCGCGCTGCGCGCGGTCGCGCAGGGCGACGATACGAACGCGATCGAAGCGGCGACCAAGGCGCTGGCCGACGGCACCGACGAATTCGCGGCGCGCCGGATGGACAAGAGCATCAAGCGCGCGCTGTCGGGCCGCCGGCTCGACGAGATCTGAACTTGCGAACCGCGCGTCGGCCGGCGACGGCCCGCGCGCGATCATGTAATGAACCGTGCGGCGCGTGGCGCCGTACCCTGACTGACGGAACGGACATGCCTCAACTGGTGGTGCTGCCTCACGTCGAACTGTGCCCGGATGGCGCAGTGATCGACGCGACGCCCGGCAAGAGTATCTGCGACAACCTGCTCGATCACGGGATCGAGATCGAGCACGCATGCGAGAAGTCGTGCGCATGCACGACGTGCCACGTGGTGATCCGCGAGGGCTTCAACGATCTGGCGCCGTCCGAGGAGGACGAGGACGATCTGCTGGACAAGGCGTGGGGCCTCGAGCCGACGTCGCGGCTGTCGTGCCAGGCGATCGTGACGGAAGATTCGGACCTGGTGGTCGAGATTCCGAAGTACTCGATCAACCACGCGAAGGAAAACCACTGACCTAACCCGGAGGCAGGCGATGAAATGGACCGATTCGCGTGAAATAGCCATTGCGCTGGCGGACAAGCACCCCGACATCGACCCGCAGCGGATCAATTTCGTCGACCTGCGCCAGTGGGTGCTCGAACTCGACGGCTTCGACGACGATCCGAAGCACTCCGGCGAGAAGATCCTCGAAGCGATCCAGGCACACTGGATCGACGAATCGGATTTCGACGACGAGGACTGACCGATCGGGCACGGCGTGCGTCGCGTGGGCGCGCGTGGGAGCAATGAAAAAACGGCTCGCGGGCAATTGCTCGCGAGCCGTTTTCGTTTTCCGGCCGGCCATGCCCCCGCACGACAGGCGGGCAGGGGGCGCAGCGATCGGGCGATTACGCGCCGACCAGCGTGCCGTTCTCGATCCGCACGCGCTGGCCCTGGCCGAACGGCGGCGGGTTGTGGTACGTGAACGTGCGCGTCGCGCCGCTTTCCATCTGCACTTGCACCTGATAGTCGGTTTCCGCGCGCACCTGCTTCTCGACCTGGTTACCGGCGAGACCGCCGCCCAGCGCGCCGATGATCGTCATCGCGGTGCGGCCGTTACCGTGGCCGAACTGGTTGCCGAGCAGGCCGCCGGCGGCGGCACCGCCCACGGCGCCGATCCCCGAGCTCTGGCCCGGCGTGCGCGTCTGCGTGATCGCGACGATCGTGCCGCAGCTCTGGCAGTAAGTCTGCGCGGGCGCGGACGGCTGCTGCGCGTACTGCGGCGGCTGCGGTGCCGTCGTATGACGGCGATGCGGCGCGGCGGGACGCGGCGCGGGCTTCGGCTCGGCTTGCGCGGCCGCCGCTTTCTCGGCGGCCAGCTTTTGCTGTGCGGCCTGTTCCGCGGCCTGCTGCTGCGCTTGCGCGGCGAGCGCCGCGCTGGCGGCTGCGGCCGTGTCGACGGCCGGCTGCGACGCGATCAGCGCGGCCTGGGTCTGGCCGCTTTGCGCGTTGTTGCTGCTGGCCTTCGGGATGAGCCCCGTGATCGCTGCCGTCGCCGCGAGGCTGGCGACGATGACGGCGCCGGCGGCGGTGGCGATGAGCGGATGGAGGCGTTGCTTTTGCGGCGTGGTCTGATTCTGGTTGTCCATTTTTTTCTCCGATGTCGATCCGGATCGGCGCGGCGCCGGGCCGGATCCCACGCTCGGGAGCGAGCAGACTCGGCGTTCCTGCGCCCAGTTCTGGTCCCGTGGTCATGCGTGGTGACGCAAGAGGAGTGTCGTCCACCGGCAAGCGGCGCGCCGTATCAAGGTGTAACGAATTGCAGCAGGGCAGCGGCGGTCATGGCAGGGAAAACCCGCAGAAGGCCGTCGCGACGAGGGAATAAAACGGGGAGAGATCGAAAGCCGGCGAACGCCGGCTGGCGGGATTTACGCGTCGTTACAAAGCTGACGCGTGCGCGCCGCAGGGGCGCGGCGCACACGCGGTCGCGGCCGTCAGTCTTCGCGGCGCAGATGCGGGAACAGCAACACGTCGCGGATCGTCGGGCTGTCGGTCAGCAGCATCACGAGACGGTCGATGCCGATCCCGCAGCCGCCCGTCGGAGGCATCCCGTATTCGAGCGCGCGGATGTAGTCGGCGTCGAAGAACATCGCTTCCTCGTCGCCCGCATCCTTCTGTTCGACCTGCTTCTTGAAGCGCGCGGCCTGGTCTTCCGGATCGTTCAGCTCGGAGAAGCCGTTCGCGATCTCGCGGCCGGTCATGAACAGCTCGAAACGCTCGGTGATGCCCGGCACGGTATCCGATGCGCGTGCGAGCGGCGACACCTCGACCGGGTAGTCGATGATGAACGTCGGTTCCCACAGCTGCGCTTCGGCCGTTTCCTCGAACAGCGCGAGCTGCAGCGCGCCGATGCCTGCGTTCAGGAACGCCGGCTGCGACACGTCGACGCCGAAGCGCTTCAGTTCGGTGCGCAGGAACGCGTCGTCCGACAGCTGGCCGTCGGTATAGTCCGGTGCGTACTTCTGGATCGCCTGCGTGATCGTCAGGCGATGGAACGGCTTCGCGAGGTCGAGCTCGCGGCCTTGATACTGGATCGTCGCGGTGCCGAGCGCATCGATCGCCGCCTGGCGGATCAGTTGCTCGGTGAAGTCCATCAGCCAGCGGTAGTCGGTGTACGCGGCGTAGAACTCCATCATCGTGAATTCCGGGTTGTGGCGCGGCGACACGCCCTCATTCCGGAAGTTGCGGTTGATTTCGAACACGCGTTCGAAGCCGCCGACGATCAGGCGCTTCAGGTACAGCTCCGGCGCGATGCGCAGGAACATCTGCATGTCGAGCGCATTGTGATGCGTGACGAACGGCTTCGCCGCGGCGCCGCCCGGGATCGGGTGCAGCATCGGCGTTTCGACTTCCATGAACGCGGCGTTGTCCATGAACTTGCGGATCGACGCGATCGTTTTCGTGCGGGCGCGGAACGTATCGCGCGTTTCCGGCGTGACGATCAGGTCGACGTAGCGCTGGCGGTAGCGCATTTCCTGGTCGGACAGGCCGTGGAACTTGTCCGGCAGCGGACGCAGCGCCTTCGACAGCAGGCGCAGCTCCTTGCACTGGACCGACAGCTCGCCCTTGTTGGTGCGGAACAGCACGCCGCGCGCGGCGACGATGTCGCCGAGGTCCCACTTCTTGAACGCGTCGTAGGTGTCGGCGCCGACGTCGTTCGGCGTCACGAAGAACTGGATCTGGCCCGAACCGTCCTGCACCGTTGCGAAGCTCGCCTTGCCCATCACGCGCTTGAGCATCATGCGGCCGGCCACCGACACCTCGACCGGGTTCGCTTCGAGCGCGGCCTTGTCCGAGTCGGCGAATTTCGCCTGCAGGTCGGCTGCGTGGTGCTCGGGCCGGAAGTCGTTCGGATAGGCGACGCCTTGCTCGCGCAGGGCGCGCAGCTTCTCGCGGCGCTCGGCGATGATCTGGTTTTCGTCCGCCGTGACGGCGGGCTGCGTTTGGGTCGGTTCGGTCATGATGGTCGGAATTCGGAATGGGTGCGGCAACGCAAACGGGAAGGGCGGCGCGGGCCAGGCCGCGCCGCTTACACGCCCTGTTTGAGGCTCGCGCTGATGAAGTCGTCGAGATCGCCGTCGAGCACCGCACGCGTGTTGCTCATTTCGACGTTCGTACGCAGGTCCTTCACGCGGCTCTGGTCGAGCACGTACGAGCGGATCTGGTGGCCCCAGCCCACATCGGTCTTGCTCGATTCGAGCTTGTCCTGTTCGGCCTGGCGCTTGCGCATCTCGACTTCGTACAGGCGCGACTTCAGCATCGCCATCGCTTCGGCACGGTTGCGGTGCTGCGAGCGGTCGTTCTGGCACTGCACGACGATACCGGTCGGCATGTGCGTGATCCGCACCGCGGAGTCGGTCTTGTTGATGTGCTGGCCGCCCGCGCCCGATGCGCGGTACGTGTCGATGCGCAGGTCGGCCGGGTTGATCTCGACCTCGATCGAGTCGTCGATTTCCGGATAGACGAACACCGACGAGAACGACGTGTGGCGGCCGCCCGACGAGTCGAACGGCGACTTGCGCACGAGGCGGTGGATGCCCGTCTCGGTGCGCAGGAAGCCGTACGCGTATTCGCCCGTGACCTTGACCGTCGCGTTCTTGATGCCGGCGACGTCGCCGTCGGACTCTTCGAGCACTTCGGCCTTGAAGCCCTTGCGTTCGCAGTAGCGCAGGTACTGGCGCAGCAGCATCGACGCCCAGTCGCACGCCTCGGTGCCGCCGGCGCCTGCCTGGATGTCGATGAAGCAGTTGTTCGGGTCGGCCGGGTTCGAGAACATCCGGCGGAATTCGATGTCGCCGACGCGCGCTTCGAGCTTCGCGGCGTCTTCTTCCGACGCGACGAGCGTGTCTTCGTCGCCTTCCTCGCGCGCCAGCTCGAACAGGTCGAGCGCGTCGCGCAGGTCGCTATCGAGCGCGGTGAGCGTCGTGACGACGCCTTCGAGCAGCTTTTTCTCGCGACCGAGCGCCTGCGCGTTCTTCGAATCGTTCCAGACGTTCGGGTCTTCGAGTTCCTTGTTGACTTCGGTCAGACGCGCAGCCTTGGCGTCGTAGTCAAAGATACCCCCGGAGCTCGCCCGCGCGGTTGCGCAGGTCGAGCAGGGAGCTTTCGATCGCGTTGAGTCGTTCCGCTTCCATGATCGTTCGCTGTTCTTGCTTCGTAAAAAAGCGGAATTATAGCCGATCGGCCGGGTTGCCCGGTGACGCAAACGGTGGGCGCATGCGTGCCGCGGCCCCGTCCGGCGCGGTGCGCGTGCGGGGGCGTACTCGGGGGCGCACTCGGGGCGGGCCCAGTGGCCCGCCGCTCAGCCGGCCGCGTGCTCGACGATCAGCTGGACGCGCGTGACGCCGTTCCACGTGTCGGCAACGAGCCGGTACGCGACCAGCGCGCTCGCGGGCAGCGGCTCGGTGTGGTTGAACCAGATCGCGTTGAAGCGCTGGCGGCCGCGCGCGAGCTGCAGCTTCAGGTGCTTTTCCTTCACGAGCGACTGCGATACGACGTCGAATTCACCCGAGAAAAGCGGGGCCGGAAAGCCTTGCCCCCACACGGCCTCGTCGAGCAGGCCGACGAACTGCGGCGTGAAGTAGGCGTCCTCGAGCTCGCCGTCGGTCTCGATCACGCGGGCGAGCGCGTCGTCGGACAGCCATTCGCGCGCGACGGCCTCGAACGCGGCCGCGAAGCGCGGCACGTTCTCGGTGTCGAGCGTGAGGCCGGCCGCCATCGCGTGGCCGCCGAATGCGACGATCAGGTCGGGCTCGCGCTTCGACACGAGGTCGAGCGCGTCGCGCAGATGGAAGCCGGCGATCGACCGGCCCGAACCCTTGACCCGCTTGCCTTCTTCGTCGGCGTGCGCGAACGTGAACGACGGCCGGTGGAATTTTTCCTTGAGCCGGCCGGCGACGATGCCGATCACGCCCTGGTGCCACTCGGGGTTGAACAGCGTGATCGTGCACGCGTCGGCCGGGTCGACATCGGCGAGATCGGCGAGCGCCTGCTGCTGCATGCCGGCCTCGATCTCGCGGCGCTCGCGGTTCATCACGTCGAGCTGCTGCGCGAGATCCCACGCGCGGCCGATGTCGTCGGTGATCAGGCACTCGATGCCGAGCGACATGTCGGACAGCCGCCCGGCGGCGTTCAGGCGCGGGCCGAGGCCGAAGCCGAGGTCGAAGCCCGATGCGGTGCGCGCTTCGCGCGCGGCGGCGCGGAACAGCGCGGCGACGCCCGGCTGCATGCGCCCGTTGCGGATGCGTTGCAGCCCCTGCGCGACGAGCACGCGGTTGTTGCCGTCGAGCCGCACGACGTCGGCGACGGTGCCGAGCGCGACGAGGTCGAGCAGCCCGTCGAGGCGCGGTTCGGCTTCCTTGCTCGCGAACGCGCCGCGGCGGCGCAGCTCGGCGCGCAGCGCGAGCAGCACGTAGAACATCACGCCGACGCCGGCGAGGTGCTTGCTCGGGAACGCGCAGCCGGGCTGGTTCGGGTTGACGATCGCGCGGGCGGCGGGCAACGCGTCGCCGGGCAGGTGGTGGTCGGTCACGAGCACGTCGATGCCGCGCGCGGCCGCGGCTTCGACGCCCGCGACGCTCGCGATCCCGTTGTCGACGGTGATCAGCAGGTCGGGCTTGCGCGCGGCCGCGAGTTCGACGATCTCGGGCGTGAGGCCGTAGCCGTATTCGAAGCGGTTCGGCACCAGGTAGTCGATCTGCGCGCCGAACATCCGCAGGCCGCGCACCGCGACCGCGCAGGCGGTCGCGCCGTCGCAGTCGTAGTCGGCGACGACGAGCAGGCGCCGCTTGTCGGCGATCGCGTCGGCGAGCAGCGACGCCGCATCGGCGCAGCCCTTCAGTTCGGTGGGCGGGACGAGGCGCGCCAGCGCGGTCTCGATGTCGGCGGGCGACTGCACGCCGCGCGACGCATACAGGCGCGCGAGCACGGGGTGCAGGCCGTGGCGCGCGAGCACTTCTGCGTCGGCGGGCGCGACGGGGCGGGTAACGATCCGGGTCATACGCGGTGGGTGGGTTATTCGAACAGGGAGGCGAGGGCGCGGCGGCGCCAGAACTTGCGCAGGTCGCCGCGCGTCGCATGCAGCGTCACGGAACTCGTGTCGCCGCACAACGTGACATCGACGCTCGACAAGGCGCCGGTCTGCAGCGCGGCGAGGGCCGGCGCGAACCAGTCGCGCTCGAGCGCGGCGAGCCCGTCGTGCCAGCGCGCCCAGTCCTGTTCGATGAACGGGGTGGTCAGCGCCGGCAGCTCGACGAGCGTCGCGCCGTCGGCGGCGGGCAGCGCGCCGAACGTCGCGGGGGCGCTGCCGCCTTCGATTTGCGCGGCGCGCG
>NZ_JAAGPK010000156.1:0-18183 GCF_017104685.1 Burkholderia sp. Tr-20355
TGATCTCGCGGGCGCGGCCGCCGCGTTGCCGGGCGTCGGGCACGCGGCGTTGATCGCGAGCTACGCGCATGCGTTCGACCGGCTGCTGACCGGGCTGGCCGTCGTTACCGTGTTGTGTGCCGCCGTGGTGTTCGCGTTTCTCGGCGGGCGGCCTGCCGTGGCTGAAACGCCTGAAGCGGATGACGGCGCCGGCGCGCCAGTGCGCGGCCGGATCGAACCGGCCTGCGCGGAAACGCACGGACGTTGAGCGTTGCGTCGTCGTCGCGCGTGGCGGTGCGGATGACGGCAAGCCGCGCGCCGGCCTATTCCGTCGCGCGTGGATCACACGCGACGCGTCATGCGAGCACGAGCGGCGGCAGCGCCGCATCGGCCCGCGCCTGTGCCCGTTCCACGTCGACCACCACATAGCGCAACGCATCGGGCCACAGGTGCGCGCGGCTTCCCGCATCCTCGTCGATCGTCGCGCGTCCCTGCACGAGCCAGGTCGTCTGGCGCACGAAATCGACGAACAGCAGCGCGATCGCGGGATTCACGAGCAGGTTGCCGATCGTATTGAAGAGGTTGTTGCCCGCGAAGTCGGGCAGCACGAGCGTGCGGTGGTCGGGCAGGTGGACGAGCGGCTCGAACGAGCCGTCGCCGCGCGGCTGGCGGCCGCGGTACGAGCAGTCGCCGTTGCCGGCCGCGTCGGCGGTCGCGACGATCAGGAACGCCTGCTCGCGGATGAACGCGATGGCGTCGTCGGTCAGCGGGCACGGGTCGTTCATGGTGTCGGGCGGCGCGAATGCCGTTGCGTGTCGATCGTCGGGTCGCACGCAAGCGACATGCCACGCGGCGCGGCCCGCATCCGCGTGCAGCGCCGTGCCGCGCACTGTGGAAATTTCGAACACCGGCCGCGCCGCTGCGCAATCGCGGTGTTCAGAATCGGCGCACCGGTCGTGCTTCACGTGTGAACACCGCACGGTGCGCACACGGGCCGGCGGTGATCGACGTGGTCATGTCCTGTTTGGCACGCATGTTGCGTAAACGGATGCAGCGCATTCCAACCGGCGCTGCATCCACACAAAGCACGATGAACAGGAGACATGTATGAACCCGTTTGACCTGAAGCAACTGGGCCTCGACGTCGAATACCCGTACCGTCAGCAATACGACAACTACATCGGCGGCAAGTGGGTCGCGCCGGTGAAGGGCGAGTATTTCGAGAACGTGTCGCCGATCAACGGCCAGCCGTTCTGCCGCGTGCCGCGCTCGGGCGCCGACGACATCGAGCTGGCGCTCGACGCCGCGCACGCCGCGCGCCGCAAGTGGGGCAAGACGTCCGTGGCCGAGCGCGCGAACCTGCTGCTCGCCGCCGCCGACCGGATGGAAAAGAACCTGAAGCTGCTGGCCGTGGCCGAGACGATCGACAACGGCAAGCCGCTGCGCGAGACGATGGCCGCCGACCTGCCGCTCGCGATCGACCACTTCCGCTATTTCGCGGGCTGCATCCGCGCGCAAGAGGGCGGCATCTCCGAGATCGACGACAACACCGTCGCGTACCACTTCCACGAACCGCTCGGCGTGGTCGGCCAGATCATCCCGTGGAACTTCCCGCTGCTGATGGCCGCGTGGAAGCTCGCGCCGGCGCTCGCGGCCGGCTGCTGCGTCGTGATGAAGCCGGCCGAGCAGACGCCCGCGTCGGTGCTGGTGTTGATGGAGCTGATCGGCGACCTGTTCCCGGCCGGCACGATCAACATCGTGAACGGCTTCGGCAAGGAAGCGGGCGAAGCGCTCGCGACCAGCAAGCGGATCGCGAAGATCGCGTTCACGGGCTCGACGCCGGTCGGCAAGCACATCCTGCGCGCCGCGGCCGAGAGCTTGATCCCGTCGACGGTCGAACTGGGCGGCAAGAGCCCGAACATCTTCTTCGCCGACGTGCTTGACCAGGACGACGCGTTCCTCGACAAGGCGCTCGAAGGGCTCGCGATGTTCGCGCTGAACCAGGGCGAAGTGTGCACGTGCCCGTCGCGGATCCTGATCCAGGAATCGATCTACGAACGCTTCATCGAGAAGGCCGTCGCGCGCGTCGAACGCATCAAGGCCGGCCACCCGCTCGACCTGCAGACGATGATCGGCGCGCAGGCGTCGCAGCAGCAGCTCGACAAGATCCTGTCGTACATCGACATCGGCCGCGGCGAAGGCGCGCAATGCCTGACGGGCGGCGAGCGCACGGCGCCGGCCGCGGAACTCGGCACGGGCTACTACGTGAAGCCGACGATGCTGCTCGGCAACAACAAGATGCGCGTGTTCCAGGAAGAGATCTTCGGGCCGGTCGCGTCGGTGATGACGTTCAAGGACGAGCAGGAAGCGATCGAACTCGCGAACGACACGTTCTACGGGCTCGGCGCCGGTGTGTGGACGCGCAACGGCACGCGTGCGTACCGGATGGGCCGCGAGGTCGAGGCCGGCCGCGTGTGGACCAACTGCTATCACCTGTACCCCGCGCATGCGGCGTTCGGCGGCTACAAGCAGTCGGGGATCGGCCGCGAGACGCACAAGATGGCGCTGTCGAACTATCAGCAGACGAAGTGCCTGCTGGTGAGCTATCAGGCCGAGGCGCTCGGGTTCTTCTGATCGCCGACACGGGGGCAAGCGCCGGGACGCACCGGCCGGCAGCGCAACGCCGGCCGGTGCGGTTGCCGGTCTTTCACGGCGACGCGGGCAGCGCATACGGCGCCGGGCGCGCTCGCGCGGCGCCTGGCCCGTTTCGATTTCGACATTCGGCGCCGGCGCTGCATCGTCGCATCCGGCACCGGAGACGACACCGGCGGCCGCCCGTTCGCGGCGGCACGGTGCGCTCACGCGCTTAACAAGAACCAGCATGGCAGAACCGCCCCGATCCTTTCCGCGTCACCCGGTATTTCATCCGGGTGAACTCGACGCGCAGCACCGCTTCGGCGTCGCCGACGAAGCCGAGCGGATGAGCGACGTCGTGACGACGCGCCTGAGCATCGGCGTGCGGCAGTTCGTCGAATCGCAGCCGTTCATGTTCGTCGGCGCAGCGGGCGGCACCGGCGCTGTCGTGACCTGCGACATCGTGCAGAGCCTGCGCGATGCGAACGGCGATCTGCTGCCCGTCGTTCGCGTGATCGACACGAAGACGCTGCGGTTTGCGTTGGCCGCACATGACGGCGGCGGCCGGATCGCGTCGGCCGTGTACGACGGCAGCGGTGTCGGGTTGCTGTTCGTCGATTTCGTGCGCGGGATCCGGTACCGGATCAACGGCCGCGCCACGTTGCGGGCCGATCAGCCCGAAGCGGACGCGGCGCCGTGGGCGGCGGGCAGCACGATCGTCGAGCTGGCGGTCGCGCAGGCGTACGGCAACTGCGGCACGCGGGTCGTGCGGCTGAAGCCGGCCGGCTAGCCGGTGTGCGGGAGCCGGTCGCGGCACGGATGCGCGGTCGCGGCGCATGTTGCACCGCGTATCGCACCGGCGGCGTGCGCGCGCCGCCGCCTTCGGGTGCGCCCGCATGGCGCGTATCGGCCGGACAGCGTGCAATGGCGGGCGATTCGCCGGGCCATGCGGTTCGGCACGGGACTTGCGTGACAGGCGCGGTTCCGCGCAGGTGAGGGAGGACACGATGGATCAATACGTGGCGTGCAGGGAAGAACCGACCGCCGAAGACACGCGGCGCAATGCGCAGGGCGACGATGCGCTGGCCGGGCAGGCGGTCGTCAGCGTCGCGCACGATGCGGACGAGCAGGCGCGCAACCTGATCGGCTGGCGGCAGACCTACGACCAGCTCGCGGCCGGCCGCTTCGTCGGCACGCTGACCGAGCTGCCGCTCGACACGATGAAGCTGTTTCGCGAATCGACGAGCCACCTGCTGCGTCAGGCGTGCGAAGTGCGCGGCGACGCGTACTGGTTCGGCATTCCGCTCGTGTCCGACGGCACGGCGCGCGTCGATGCGTGCCGCATCGGGCCCGGTGCGCTCGCGTTCCGGCCCGGTAACGTCGAATTCGAACTGGTGACGCCCGCGCAGTTCTCGATCTACGGCGTCGTCGTGCGCGGCGACGTGCTGCGCCGCTACGCGCAGGAGGTCGAACGCCGTGCGCTCGACGAGCGGCTGTTCACGCAGTGCGTGATGCAGGTCGGCGATGCGCGGCTCGCGCGCCTGTGCGCGCTGCTCGGCCGCCGCCTCGACGGTGCGGTGGCAATGGCCGGCCCGCTGCCCGATGCGCAGCGCGACGACCTGCAGGCCGACGTGCTGGCCGCGCTGTTCGACGTGTGCGCGCACCCGGCCGACGACGGCAGCGGCGCCGCGCCGTCGACGCGGCGCTGGATCGTCGATCAGGCGCGCGACTACGTGCTCGCGCACCGTACGCGCCCGGTCGGCGTGCCGGAATTGTGCGAGCAGTTGCACGTGAGCCGGCGCACGCTGCAGTACTGCTTCCAGGACGTGCTCGGGATGGCGCCCGCGACCTACCTGCGCACGCTGCGGCTGAACGGCGCGCGGCGCGACCTGTGCGGCCGCGCGGCCGGCTCGGTGCAGGATGTCGCGGAGGCATGGGGCTTCTGGCACCTGAGCCAGTTCGCGACCGATTACCGGCGCCTGTTCGGCAAGCGGCCGTCGGAGACGCTGCGCGATCGCGCGGTGCGAGTCGGCGCGGGGTGACGAAGGCGGCGGGGGCGACGTTCCGACTCGCTGCCGCACCCGGGTTCCTTATCCGGTGGCCGCCGCCGCATCGCGCGGTGCGGGCCACGGCAGCCCATCCCAGTCGACGTTCCGGTAAGCGGCTTCGACCGCCGCGAGATCGTCCGGCCGCTCGCTGCGGTGCAGCCCGCGCAATTCGGCCGGCAATTCGAGTTCGACCGGTACGCAATGCGGATAGTCGCGCACGCGCAGCGCCGGCCCGATCGTCGTGAAGCACGCGAGCGTCGGCACGTCGAAACCGTCGGCGAGATGCAAGGCGGCCGTGTCGGGCGCGAACAGCAGGCGGGCACCCTTGACCCACGAGATGAAGCGCGCGGTGTCGGTGGCGTCGCCGCTCACGTCGACGTAGTGGGGATGCGCGACCGGGCCGAAACCGGCCACCGGCAGCCCGTAGCGCTGCACGAGCCGATCCACGAATGCCGCGCGCAGCGCGGGCGGCACGCTGCGCACGGCGGTGCTCGCGTTCGGGCAGAACAGGACGTACGGCCGCTGCCACGCGGCCGGCAGCGCGGGCAGCGGCAGCCGGGCGAGCCAGCGGTTGCGCTTCGCGGCGGCCGGTACGGCGGCCGGGTCGACGCCGAGCGCATCCAGGAAGAAATCGATCATCGGCAGCCGCGCGAATGCGGGCCAGTACAGGTGATTGCCGACGTCGATGCATGGCGCATCGGCGGGCAGCGCGTCGACCGGGCACGGCAGCGTGCGCGACGGCGCGACGACGTCGGCCGCGAGCGCATACAGCGTGTCGACATAGCGCGGCGCGCGGGCCGGCCGGTACAGCGTGAAACGCAGGCCCGGGTGGGCCGCACGCAGCGCGGTGACGGCCGTCAGCCCGATCACCGAATCGCCGAGCGTGACGCCCATTCCGTTGATCACGTGCACGTGTCGCGCGTCGTCGTAATCGAGCCGGAACGGCCGATGCGCGGCGTGCAGCAGGCCGAGCGCGGGCGCGGCCGGCACGTGGCCGTCGGCACGCAGGTTGCCGGACTCGAGGTCGTACGGCGCGACGAGCGCGCCGTCGGGCGCGAGCAGCGTGCCGGGGCAGGCCAGCGCGTCCTCATGCGACAGCCCGGCGCCGGGCGGCGCGGTGTGCGTGTCCACCGTCACCCGCCGCGCGCCCGGCGGCCTTGCTCGCGGATCTGTTCGAGCGTCGCGGCCGGCGTGCTGGCGTCCTGCGGGATGCGGATCTCGATCACCGCGGGCAACCCGCAGGTCAGCGCGCGCTCGAGCGCGGGCGCGAATTCGGCGGTGCGCTCGACCGTCTCGCCATGCGCGCCGAATGCACGCGCATAGGCGGCGAAATCGGGATTCGTGAGCCCCGTGCCGTGCACGCGGCCCGGATAGTTGCGCTCCTGATGCATGCGGATCGTGCCGAAATGCCCGTTGTTGACGACGATCGCGACGATGTTCAGCCCGTACTGCATCGCGGTCGCGAGTTCGTTGCCGGCCATCATGAAGCAGCCGTCGCCCGCCAGCGCGACGACCGCGCGCGACGGGTACAGCGACTTCGCGGCGAGCGCGGCCGGCAGCCCGTAGCCCATCGCGCCGCTGGTCGGCGCGAGCTGCGAACGGAAGTGCCGGTACGCGAAGTGGCGATGCAGCCAGATCGCATAGTTGCCGGCGCCGTTGGTCAGGATCGCGTCGTGCGGCAGGCGCTCGCGCAACTGCACCATCACGTCGCCGAGCTGGACGTCGCCGGGCATCGGCAGCGGCGCATGCCATTCGCGGTACGCGCGATGGGCGTCGGCGGCCGCGCCGGCCCATGCCGGACGGTCGGGCGGCTCGAGCGCGGCAAGCGGCGCGGCGATCTCGGGCATTCCCGACACGATCGGCAGGTCGGCCGCATACACGCGGCCGAGTTCGTCGGCGCCCTGGTGCACGTGGATCAGCGTCTGGCGCGTTTTCGGGATGTCGAGCAGCGTATAGCCGCCGGTCGTGGCTTCGCCGAGGCGCGGCCCGATCACGAGCAGCAGGTCGGCGTCGCGGATGCGCTTCGCGAGCGCGGGGTTGATCCCGAGGCCGACGTCGCCCGCGTAGTTCGGGTGCGCGTTGTCGATCGTGTCCTGGAAGCGGAACGCGCACGCGACCGGCAGTTGCCAGCGTTCGACGAAGGTGCGCAGGTTCGCGCACGCGTCGGGCGTCCAGCCGCTGCCGCCGACGATCGCGAACGGCCGCTCCGCGCGCGCGAGCCGCTCGCGCAGCTCGTCGAGCTGCGCGGCCGACGGCGCGGCCGCGACGCGTTTCGCGGCCGGCACGACGGGTTGGGACGCGCACGCTTCGGACAGCACGTCCTCCGGCAGCGCGAGCACGACCGGGCCGGGCCGGCCCGACGTCGCGACGTGAAACGCATGGCTCAGGTATTCGGGGAGGCGGCGCGGGTCGTCGATCTGCGCGACCCATTTCGCCATCTGGCCGAACATCCGGCGGTAGTCGATTTCCTGGAAGGCTTCGCGGTCGAGGTGCTCGCGTGCGCACTGGCCGACGAACAGGATCATCGGCGTCGAATCCTGGAACGCGGTGTGCACGCCGATCGACGCATGGGTCGCGCCGGGCCCGCGCGTGACGAATGCGATGCCGGGACGGCCGGTCAGCTTGCCGACCGCTTCGGCCATGTTCGCGGCGGCCGCCTCGTGACGGCAGACGACCGTCTGGATGCGCGCGGTGTCGTCCGCCAGCGCATCGAGTACGGCGAGGAAGCTTTCGCCCGGCACGCAGAAGACGCGTTCGACGTGATTGGCGAGCAACGCATCGACGAGCAGTCGCGCACCGGTGGTGGCGCGCGGCTCGAGATCCTTGGCATGCGACATGGGCTGCCGTCTCCCTGGGTAGCGGGACGTACAGCTTACGCCCGTTGGCCGGGCGCTGAAAAGTGCCGCGGGCAAGCGGGGTGGCGCTGCTTGACCCTCGCGCTGTACTGGAATCCCAAGGCGCGCGAGGATCGCGCCGCGATCATGGACCATATCGGCCAGGACGATCCGCTGGCCGCGCTCGAACTGGACGAACTGCTGGAGGAGAAGGCACCGGCGTTGCCGGCGCGCGCGGAACTGTATCGGCGAGGGCGGGTGGCAGGTACGCGCGAGCTGGTGATTGCGCCGAACCATGTGCTCGTCTATCGCATTCGACCCACCGAGCACATCGTGGCAATTCTTCGCGTGTTGCATGCGCGACGGCAGTGGCCGTGATGGCGTCATGCGGATACCTGGCTTGCATCGAGCCTGTCGCGGTGTGCATGAACCCCGCCCGCGAGCGGAAGAAGATCATCCCGACAAACCGATCGCCGCTCACGCTGTGCCGCTCGACGTCGTGCTCGTGACCCACAACGAGCGGGACTTCGCCGGTTATCCGGGCTTGCGGCTCGAGAACGGGTTGAACGACTGATGCACGCCCGTTAGCGCCCGGCGGCCATGCGGGACATCGTGACCCGCGTGGCCGCCGGAACCCGCATCAGCACTCGACGATGTTCACCGCCAGCCCGCCGCGCGACGTTTCCTTGTACTTCGTCTTCATGTCGGCGCCGGTCTCGCGCATCGTCTTGATCACGGAGTCGAGCGACACGTAGTGCGAGCCGTCGCCGCGCAGCGCCATGCGCGCCGCATTGACGGCCTTCACCGACGCCATCGCGTTGCGCTCGATGCACGGGATCTGCACCATCCCGCCGACCGGGTCGCAGGTGAGGCCGAGGTTGTGTTCCATGCCGATCTCGGCCGCGTTCTCGACCTGCTGCGGCGTGCCGCCGAGCACGGCCGCGAGCGCGCCGGCCGCCATCGAGCACGCGACACCCACTTCGCCCTGGCAGCCGACTTCCGCGCCCGAGATCGACGCGTTGAGCTTGTACAGAATGCCGATCGCGGCGGCCGTCAGCAGGAAGTCGATCACGCCTTGCTCGTTCGCGCCGGGCGTGAAGCGCGTGTAGTAGTGCAGCACGGCCGGGATGATGCCGGCCGCACCGTTGGTCGGCGCGGTGACCACGCGGCCGCCGGCCGCGTTTTCCTCGTTGACCGCGATCGCATACAGGTTGATCCAGTCGATCATCGACAGCGGATCCTGCAGCGCGCGCTCCGGGCTGCCGGTCAGCGTGCGGTACAGTTGCGGCGCGCGGCGCTTGACCTGGAACGGGCCGGGCAGGTTGCCGTCGGCGTCGGGGTTGCCGATCCCGCAGCCGCGCGACACGCACGATTGCATCACGGCCCAGATCTTCAGCAGCCCGTCGCGCGTTTCTTCCTCGGTGTGCCACGCGCGCTCGTTTTCCCACATCAGCTGCGCGATCGACTTGCCGGTCGACGCGGTCAGCGCGAGCAGCTCGGCGCCGGTGCGGAACGGGTGCGTCATCTGCTCGGCCGCGCTCAGCACCTTCGTGTTCGGCGCGCCGGCCGTCACGACGAAGCCGCCGCCGACCGACAGGTAGGTGCGCTCGACCAGTACCGCGCCGTTCGCGTCGCTCGCGCGCAGCTTCATCCCGTTCGGATGCTCGGGCAGCGCCTGGCGGTAGAACGCGATGTTCTCCTTCAGCACGAACGGCACCGGATGCGTGCCGAGCAGCGCGAGTTTCTTCGACTGGCGGACGTCTTCCAGCCGCGCGTCGATCGTGTCGGGATCGACGGTGTCGGGCGCGTCGCCGAGCAGGCCGAGCATCACGCCGCGGTCGGTGCCGTGGCCCTTGCCGGTCGCGCCGAGCGAGCCGTACAGCTCGACCTTCACGTGGGCCGTCGCGTCGAGCAGCCCGTCGCGCTCGAGGCCCTGGACGAACATCAGCGCCGCGCGCATCGGCCCGACCGTGTGCGAACTGGACGGACCGATGCCGATCTTGAAGAGGTCAAACACGCTGACTGCCATTTCGATACCTGCCTTGCTTTAAGAGTAGTGCTAGCGCGCCTGCAATGGCAGGCACGCGGCGAGCCATGCGGGCGGCGTTGGGGAAAGCTGCTGCGCGACGCGGGCATAGCGCCCGTCGAGCCGCGCGGCCAGATGGAAGAGTTCGGTGGCGTTTTTCGGGTCCCACTGCCCCGTGTAGCCCGGCAAGCCGGCCTCGCGGCGCTTCGCGTCGAACGGCACCGGCGAATTCACGAATTCCTCGTGGGTCTTCTCGCCGAGCGCGTACGGCACGAGCCAGTCGAGCGCCGCCGCGAGCGTCGCGCCGTTCGCGCCGCGTTCGCGCAGCCAGTTGCGGTTGAAGCGGCGCGCGGCGAGCGCGGCCGTCACCAGCGGCTGCAGGTCGTAGACCGCGTAATGCAGCGCATCGCGTTCCTCGAAGTCCCATGTCTTGCCGTCCGGGCCGATGTTGTCGGCGAGATGCTCGACGAACAGCCGTTGCGCGGCGTTCATCATCTTGCGGTCGCCGAGCGTGAACGCGGACAGCGCGATCAGCTTGATCCGGTGGCTCTGCCAGTTGTTGCGCCAGGTGCCGGTGAGCGGGCGCTTCTGCGCGTCGATCTGCGCGACGTAGCCGGCGCCGAGCTTCGCGATGAACGCGGCCGTCGCGTTGCGCGTTTTTACCGGCAGCGCGCTCGCGGTCATGTCGTACGCGACGATCAGGCTCTCGAAGCGCGTTTCGTCGATCGGATTGAAGCTCGGCTGGTAGGTCGAGACCCACGCGGACAGGAAGCGGTCGACGAGCTGCAGGTAGCGCGGCGCGTTCGTCACGCGCCACGCGAGCGCCGCGTCGCGCATCAGGTCCATGTCCTTCAGCGCGGCCGCACTCTGGTCGTAGATGCCTTCGTGCGGCAGCGTGCCCTCGGTGTGCACGCGCGCCATCGCCTTCGGCTGCTCGCCGATGCGCGCGTCGACGCTGCGGATCAGCGCCTGCACGCCCGGCTCGGCCTGCGTCGTCTCGCTCGCCTGCAGCGCCGGCGCCGCGCAGAAATTCATCGCCGCGCGCGCGCCGCCGGACGCGCCGAGGCCGGCGGCGGCAAGCGACAGCGAGGCGACGAGCATCGGCACGAAACGACCGGCACGCGCGTGCGGCCGCGTCCTGTTTGCACCATGGCCCGGAAACATCGGACGCACCATGCGGAACTCCTTCATTGGCTGGATCGCGTGTGATGTTAGCCGGATTGGCGGGGGAACGTGAACCGGTTCGCCCGGCGAACGCAAAAACCGCACGCAACCCCGGGTTGCGTGCGGTGCGGTCATCGTCGGGCGGCGCCGGGGCTGGCGTGCGTTACGCGTATTCCGACATCGGCACGCACGAGCAGAACAGGTTGCGGTCGCCGTACGCGTTGTCCGCGCGGCCGACCGGCGGCCAGTACTTGTTCGTGCCGAGCGACGCGACCGGGTACGCAGCCTGCTCGCGCGAGTACGCGTGCGGCCATTCGTTCGCGGTGACGACGGCCGCCGTATGCGGCGCGTGACGCAGCGGGTTGTCCTCGCGATCGGCGCGACCTTCCTCGACCGCGCGGATTTCCTCGCGGATCGCGATCATCGCGGCGATGAAGCGGTCGAGTTCTTCCTGCGATTCCGATTCGGTCGGCTCGACCATCAGCGTGCCCGGCACCGGGAAGCTCATCGTCGGCGCGTGGAAGCCGTAGTCCATCAGGCGCTTCGCGACGTCGTCGACGCTGATGCCGCTCGACTCCTTGATCGGGCGTAGGTCGAGAATGCACTCGTGCGCGACCAGCCCGCCCGGGCCCGAATACAGCACCGGGTAGTGGGGCGCGAGGCGCTTCGCGATGTAGTTCGCGTTGAGGATCGCGGTTTCCGTCGCGGCGGTCAGGTTCTTCGCGCCCATCATCGCGATGTACATCCACGAGATCGGCAGGATCGACGCCGAGCCGTACGGGGCGGCCGACACCGCGCCGATGCCTTCCTCGCCGCGCGCATAGCCGGTCGAACGCTGGTTCGGCAGGAACTTCGCGAGGTGCGCGCCGACCGCGACCGGGCCGACGCCCGGGCCGCCGCCGCCGTGCGGGATGCAGAAGGTCTTGTGCAGGTTCAGGTGCGACACGTCGCCGCCGAACTGGCCCGGCGCGGTCAGGCCGACCATCGCGTTCATGTTCGCGCCGTCGACGTACACCTGGCCGCCGTGCGCGTGCACGATCTCGCAGATCTCGCGGACGTTCTGCTCGAACACGCCGTGCGTCGACGGATACGTGATCATGATCGCCGCGAGGTCCTTCGAATGTGCTTCGGCCTTCGCCTTCAGGTCGGCGATGTCGACGTTGCCCTGCGCGTCGCAGGCGACGACCACGACCTTCATGCCGGCCATGTGCGCCGACGCCGGGTTCGTGCCGTGCGCGGATGCCGGGATCAGGCACACGTCGCGATGCGCTTCGCCGCGCGATGCGTGGTACGCGTGGATGATCAGCAGGCCCGCGTACTCGCCCTGCGAGCCGGCGTTCGGTTGCAGCGACACGGCCGCGTAGCCGGTGGCCGCGACGAGCATCTGCTCGAGCTGGTCGATCATCTCGCGGTAGCCGACGGTCTGCTCGGCCGGTGCGAACGGATGGATGCCGCCGAACTCGGGCCACGTGACGGGCAGCATTTCCGACGTCGCGTTCAGCTTCATCGTGCACGAGCCGAGCGGGATCATCGAGCGGTCGAGCGCGAGATCCTTGTCCGACAGGCTGCGCAGGTAGCGCAGCATTTCGGTTTCGGAATGGTGGCGGTTGAACACGTGGTGCGTCAGGTACGCGCTCGTGCGTTCGAGGCCGGCCGGCAGCGCGGCGACGCCGGCGAGGCCCGCGTCCAGCGCGTCGACGGCCGGTGCGGTGCCGCCCGCGGCCTGCGCGAACACGTCAAGCAGGTCGGCGAGGTCGTCGCGCGTCGTGGTTTCGTCGACCGACACGCCGACTTGCGTGTCGCTCACGCGGCGCAGGTTGATGCGCTTGGCCTTCGCGAATTCATGGACCTGCGCGGTGCGCGTGCCGGTGTCGACCGTCAGCGTGTCGAAGAACGTGTCGTTGACGGTCGCGAAACCGAGCTGCTTCACGCCGGCGGCGAAGAGCGCCGCGATGCGGTTCACGCGCAGCGCGATCGTCTTCAGGCCATGCGGGCCGTGGTAGACCGCGTACATGCTGGCCATGATCGCGAGCAGCGCCTGCGCGGTACACACGTTCGACGTCGCCTTCTCGCGGCGGATGTGCTGTTCGCGCGTCTGCAGCGCGAGGCGCAGCGCGGGCTTGCCCTGTGCGTCGACCGTCACGCCGACGAGGCGGCCCGGCATCTGGCGCTTGAATTCGTCGCGCACCGCGAGATAGGCGGCGTGCGGGCCGCCGAAGCCCATCGGCACGCCGAAGCGCTGCGTGTTGCCGATCGCGACGTCCGCGCCCCATTCGCCGGGCGGCGTCAGCACGGTCAGCGCGAGCAGGTCGGCCGCGACGACCACGTGGCCGCCGGCCGCATGGATCGCTTCGGTGAGCGCGCGGTAGTCGCGCACGTCGCCGTTCACGCCCGGGTATTGCAGCAGCACGCCGAATGCGTTCGCCTGCGCCGCGTCGGCGGCCGGGCCCGTCCTGACCTCGATGCCGACCGGCAGCGCGCGCGTGCGGATCACTTCGAGCGTTTGCGGCAGCACGTCGTCGGCGACGTAGAACACGTTCGACGCCGGCTTGCCGGTGCGCTGCAGCAGCGTCATCGCTTCGGCCGCGGCGGTCGCTTCATCGAGCAGCGACGCGTTCGAGATCGCGAGGCCCGTCAGGTCGGCGACCATCTGCTGGAAGTTCAGGAGCGCCTCGAGGCGGCCCTGGGAAATTTCAGGCTGGTACGGCGTGTAGGCCGTGTACCACGCCGGGTTTTCGAGCACGTTGCGCAGGATCACGGCCGGCGTGTGCGTGTCGTGGTAACCCTGACCGATATACGAGCGGAACACCTGGTTCTTGTCCGCGAGAACCCGCAGCGCGGCGAGCGCTTCGGCCTCGCTCTTCGGCTGCGCGAACGGGCCGAGCGGCAGCGTTTCGGCGCGGCGGATCGAGGCCGGGATCACGGCGTCGATCAGGGCGGCGCGCGACGCGAAGCCGAGCGTGTCGAGCATGGCCTGCTGGCTGGCGGCGTCGGGGCCGATGTGGCGTTCGGCGAACGCGTCGTGCGTTTCGAGCGCGGCGAGCGAGAGGGGCGTGCGGTTCATCAGGCGGTCCGGGTGTTCGAGCTTCATGGCGTGACTCTGGTCCCGCGCGGGCCGAGGCCGGCGCCGCGCGGTTCGGGTAGGGAAATTAGTCGATCAGCTTGCCGTAGGCGGCTGCGTCGATCAGCTTGTCGGTCGATGCGCCGGCCGCGAGCTTGATCTTGAAGAGCCACACGCCGTACGCGTCGCTGTTCACTGCTTCCGGTGCGTCGGTGGCTTCTTCGTTGATGGCGATGATTTCGCCGGACACCGGCGAGTAGATGTCGGATGCCGCCTTCACCGACTCGACGACGCCGACGGCATCGCCTTCCTTCACTTGCTTGCCGACTGCCGGCAGTTCGAGGAACACGATGTCGCCAAGCGTGTTCTGCGCGTGATCGGTGATGCCGACCGTCAGCGTGCCGTCTGCCTCGGTGCGGATCCACTCGTGTTCGTCGGTGTATTTCAGCTCGGCCGGGACGTTGCTCATCGGTTGCTCCTGGATAAAAGGGTGTGATTCGTTCTTCTGGCGCGCCGCCATGGCACGCCGGGTAGGGTTGCGCCGGGCGCCATCTCCCGGCTTACCGGGAGGCACGCCTCCCGGCCGTTACGCAGCGAGGACCTTGCCGTTGCGTACGAACGGCAGTTTTACCACGCGCGCGGGAAGATTCTTGTCTCGAATTTGCACCTGGATCAGGTCGCCGATCTGGACGGCGGCCGGCACGCGCGCGAACGCGATCGATTCCTGCATCGACGGCGAGAACGTGCCGCTCGTGATCTCGCCTTCGCCGTGCGGCGTGACGACCTTCTGGTGCGCGCGCAGCACGCCGCCCGCCTTGCCGTTTTCCTTCTGCAGGATCAGGCCGACGAACGCGGCGCGCGTGCCGTTGGCTTCCAGTGCGGCGCGGCCGACGAAGTCGCGCGGCGCGGTGAGGTCGACCGTCCACGCGAGGCCCGCGTCGAGCGGGGAGACGGTGTCGTCCATGTCCTGGCCGTACAGGTTCATGCCGGCCTCCAGGCGCAGCGTGTCGCGCGCGCCGAGCCCGCACGGACGCACGCCGTTTTGCTGCAGCGCGGCCCACAGCGCTTCGACGTGCACGGCCGGGACGATCACTTCGAAACCGTCTTCACCGGTATAGCCGGTGCGGGCGATGGTGAGGTCGCCGAACGGCGTGCCGGCGACCTGCGCGGCGTTGAACGGCTTCAGCTCGCTGGTCGCGGCGCGTGCGGAAGGCACCGTCGTCCACACCTTTTCGCGCGCGTTCGGGCCCTGTACGGCGACGATCGCGAAGTCGCGGCGCGGCGCGATCGTGAGACCGAAGCCGCCTTGCTCGTTCAGCTGGTTGAACCACGCGATGTCTTTCTCGGCCGTGCCGGCATTGACGACGACGCGGAAGAATTCCTCGGTGAAGTAATAGACGATCAGGTCGTCGATGACGCCGCCCTGCGGGTTGAGCAGGCACGAGTAAAGCGCCTTGCCGGGCGTCTTGAGCTTGCCGACGTTGTTTGCGATCGCGTGCTCGAAGAACGCGCGCACGCGGCTGCCGGTGAAATCGATCACGCACATGTGCGACACGTCGAACATGCCGGCGTCGGTGCGCACGGCTGCGTGTTCTTCGATCTGCGAGCCGTAGTTGACGGGCATGTCCCAGCCGCCGAAGTCGACCATGCGGGCATTGAGCGCGCGGTGCGCGGCGTTGAGCGGGGTGTGATTCAGTGCAGTCATCGAGGCCTCAGGCAAGGCGCTTGCGCGCGGATCAGAACGGCCATGTGCCGACCGCCGCGGCCGATGGCCCGAGCGATCCGGTACATGCCCCTCTGTCCTCGATACCTGAGAGATTGCGCGGCGGGCAAAGCCCGGCCGGCGCGCGCCCCTTCGGTGGGCAGCCTGCCCGCGCAACCAGTGCGCTGCGGGCTACTGCCGCTCTCCAGAGTGCGGGGAGCGTATGGCCCGCGCAGTGCGCGGACGCGATTCCCCGACGCGGTCGGTCCTTTTGCCTGAGAGTTTGCGGGTGTGCCCCTTCGGCGGCGCAACCGGTGTCGAAACCACCCGGTTACACGCTCTCCCGACGCGTGCGGGCGACTGTACGCGAGCAGATGGGCATTGTCAATTTGGGCAAAATAATGTCGCTTCGCGACAAGCGGCGGCGTGAGGGGCCGCCGCTTTCGCCGACACCGGGAAGGGGCGGCGCTGCCGGGATTACTCGCCGATCGCGCGTGCGGCGGTGTCGAGTTCCTGGTTCAGCACGCGCTGCTCGTCGCCGGACAGGCCGCCGTTATGCTGGGCCGACATGTCGTTCGCTTCCTGGCGGATCACGTCGAGGCGGTGGTGCAGTTGCGCGCCGTACGGCGGCGGGTAGTAGCCGTTGTTGACGCGCGCGTCGATCCGGCGGTGCAGGTTGTCGATCCGGCCCTGGACCTCTTGCATGCGGTCGTTCGCGACGACCTGCGGATTCGGTCGCGGCGGAGGCGGCGGTGCCTGCCGGACCGGTCGCTGCGGCTGCACGATACAGGCCGCGAGCGTGGAAACCAGGACGCAGCATGCCGCTGCGCGAATCAACCGTTGCATCACATTCTCCTGACGGTTTGGTGTCGGATCGACTGTTTGAGAAACGCGTCAGACCGGATGACCGCTGACTTTCGTTCCCGCACCATTTGTAACGGAATGTTCCGGACCGTGCCGGCGGGGCGGCCCGCGCAGGGCCGCTGCCCGCGAACGACGCGGGAGGGCGACTGCGGCTGGGCAGGCGCCGGCCCGGCCGGCGGCCCGTCAGATGGCGCGGCGCACGAATGGTACCCGGCGGCCGTCGTGCTCGCTTTGCGCGGCAAGCTCGATGACGGTCATCACGTCGACGGCGTCCTGCGCGGTGATGGGGAACGGCGCGCCGTCGCGGATCGACGCCGCGAGCGCGCGGTAGAACTCCGCGTACTGGCCGTCGAGGGTCGGGATCGGGCGCTCGACCTCGACGTCGCCGTCGAGCACGCGCAGCAGGCCGGGCGGGTTGCCGCCGCCGAATTCGACGTCGTCCGCGGTGAGACCGGCCTTGAGCTGGTCTTCCTGCGTGTCGAGCCCGAACTTCTGGTAGCTGCCGCGCGTGCCGTGCAGCGTGAAGCGCGCGGGCTCGATCGCCGACAGCGCGCTCGCATGCAGCGCGACCTCCTTGTCCGGATAACCGAGCAGCAGGTGGACGAAATCGGGCGCGGTGCCATCGTCGCGGCGCGTCTTGACGGTCGCGCTCACCGTTTCCGGCAGGCCGAACAGCGCGAGCGCCTGATCGATCAGGTGCGGGCCGAGGTCGAGCAGCAGGCCGCCGCCGCGGGCCGGTTCCTCGCGCCAGCGCGTGCGCGGCGTCGGCCGGAAACGGTCGAAGTGCGACGCGAAATAGGTGAGGCGGCCGAGCTCGCCCGATTTGACGATGTCGCGCACGGTGAGGAAATCGCCGTCCCAGCGGCGGTTGTGAAACGGCGCGAACAGCCGGCTGCGCGCGTTCGCGAGCCGCGCGAGCGCGAGCGCCTCGTCGGCGGTGAGCGTGACGGGCTTGTCGACGACCACGTGGCGGCCGGCCTCGAGCACCTGGCGTGCGAGCGTGAAGTGCGTGTCGTTCGGCGTGGCGATCACCACGCACTCGATGTCGTCGAGGCCGAGCAGCGCGTCGAGATCGGGGACCACGCGCGCGCCCGGATACGCGGCCTGCGCGCGATCGGGCTGCCCCGTCGCGATCGCGGCGACTTCAGTGCGGCCGCTCGTGGCGATCACCGGCGCGTGAAACGTCGCGCCGGCGAAACCGAAACCCATCAAACCAATCCTGAGCAATGACGACATGGCAATTCCTGGCTGCGAAGGAAACTAAAGGATGGCGCGCCGAAACGGCGCGAAGACGACCGGCTATTTTGGCATGGCGCCGCCGCTTGCACAGGCACGTTGGGCGAAATGCGCGACGCGACGCAGCACATGCGCAAGGAAGGCCGGCATTTTGCGCGAGGCCGTGCGCCGCGCGCGGCATCGCGGGCTGCCCGGCTGAGCGGTGAACGGGCGGCGTGCGGCCCACACACCGCGTCATGCGGCTGCCCGTTGCCGCACGGCCGTTGCGACCTGAGAAGCCCACGCCGCGCACGCGGCTTCACCGGGATGGAAGCGGTCGGCGGCCATCAGGTGGCGCTCGAGCGGCAGGTCGACCCGCAGGAACGTGCAGTGCGGCTGCGTGCCGGCCCAGCCGGCGAGCGCCGCATTGAGCCGCTTCGCGCGCAGCCCGAGATACCACGCGAGCGGCTGCGGCAGCGCCGGGAAGCGCTCCATCGGCGGCACCGCCGACAGGATCGCGTGCCCGACCCGGAAGCGGGCGGCGAGCAGCCGCACCAGCTCGGCCTGCTGCGCCAGCCAGCGCGCGGGCGCCACGCCGCCCGTCACGTCGTTGACGCCGAGCGACGTGACGGCCACGTCGAACGGCTCGGCCGGCT
>NZ_JAAGPK010000157.1:0-237 GCF_017104685.1 Burkholderia sp. Tr-20355
AAGAGTACGGAGCAACAACGAACAGAGTACACACGAGCACATGAGCATAATAGACGAATATGCGAGTATGTGGAGAGTCAAGAAACGCGAAGCCTTGCAACGTGAATGGACGAGATTCATACTCAAAGATAGAGCAACACGCAGAGAGAAGATGACTGTTAAGTTGCGGTACGGACATGTAATCGAAGACAGTTGCCGGGATAAGGAAGAGCATGATCCCGCCTTTTTTTTTTTTTT
>NZ_JAAGPK010000158.1:0-17996 GCF_017104685.1 Burkholderia sp. Tr-20355
TGCCGGTGATCGGCATCGCCGAGGCCGCGACGCGGCGGCTACGCGGGTGCGCCGGCGAGCGGCAACGTCACGCGGCAGTCGAGCCCGCCGCCGCCGGCCGGGCTCGCGGCGATCCGCCCGCCGTGACGCGTGACGATGCTCTTGCACAGCGACAACCCGATGCCGTTGCCGCCGGCTTTCGACGACGAGAAGCCGTCGAACAACCGGTCGTGCGCACCTTCCGCGATGCCGGGACCGTTGTCGATCGCGCGCAGCTCCGCATGCCCGGCGAGGTTTGCCGTCGCGAGCGTCAGCGTACGCGGCAGGCGCTCGCAGCCGGCGAACGCCTCGATCGCGTTGAACGCGAGATTCAGGATCACCTGCCCGATCAGCACGCGCTCGCAGCGGATCGGCAGCGGCACGTCGGCCTGCACGAGCGCGACCGTCACGCCGGCTTCCTTCGCGCGCAGCTCGATGAAGTAAGCGACATCGGCAAGGATGTCGCGCAGGTCGGCGACCGCGACGACCGGCTCGCGCTTCACGATGAATTCGCGCACGCTCTTGATGATCAGCGCCGCGTGCTCGGCTTGCCGGTCCGCGCTGCGCAGCCCCCAGATCGCGTCCTCGACGGCGCCGTTGCCGTTCAGCCGCCGCACCGCGCCCTCGATGAAGTTGCGCACGGCCGCGAGCGGCTGGCTCAGCTCGTGCGCGATCACGCTCGCCATCTCCCCCATCGCGTTGTAGCGGCCCGCGTATTCGAGCATCCGCGCCTCCGCACGCCGCGCGTCCTCGATCGCGACTTCGTCGCTCACGTCGCGGAACTGCACGAGCAGCCCGTCGAGATCGCCTTCGATCTCGACCTGCCGGCACAGGATGCGCAGCCAGCACGGCGAGCCGTCGCGCCGCACGATCCGGTAGCGCTGCGGCGCGGACGGGTACGCCGACGGCGCATCGCGCAGTTGTGCGACGAGCCGGTCGCGATCGGCCGCGGAACAGTAGTCGAGCACCGCGCCGAGCGGTTCGTCGGGCGCGAGCCCGAGCACGCGGCGGCCCGATTCGCTGATGAACTGCACGCCGCCGTGCGGCGTCACGACCGCGATCCCTTCGTCGAGATCCTGCATGAACTCGCGCAGCCGCGCCTCGTAGCGGCGCAACTGCCGGCGAACCGCCTCTTCCGCGCTGATGTCGCGGAACTGCACCATCACGACGTCGCGCCCGCGCAGCGGCACGTAGGTCGCGGTGGCCTCCGACAGCATGTCGACGCCCGTTCGCGAGCGATAGCACCATTCGTACACCTGCGGCCCGTCGACGAGCGCGCGATCCCAGGCACTCACCGCGATCTCGCGCTGGTATTTCGGCTCGGGCCGCGTCATGTCCGGCGCCTTCAGCGGCAGCAACTCCTCGACGGAGAAACCGAGCGCGATGCACGCGGCGCGATTCGCCCACACGATCGCCTTCGTCCGCGCGTCGTGCAGCAGCACGCAGGTCGTCAGCGCGTCGAGCAGCCGGTGGAAATCGTCGTCGTCGGGGAAACTCATGATCGGATCCGGATGAAGGCGCGCGGCATCGCGCGGCCGGAAATCCAACATAGCACCGGCGCGCGCCGATCGCACCTGAAGATTTCTTTAGGCCGGCCCGGAACGTCACCAGTCGCACGGCCCAACGCACCAATTGCTGCGTGTTTTCGGCGTTTCTAGACTGGCTGCATCGTCGTGCCGCAGGTCCAGCCTCGCACGGCACGCATGCCATCCGCATCCGAACCCTTGTCCGCCCAGGAGACAACCATGCCGCAAGCCGCCCTCGCCATCGAACCCGCGCCGTCCTCGCCGTCCGTGGCAGGTTCCGTGGCCGCGCCGGTGTCGCCGCTCGACGCGGTGATCGAGACCGTCGCCGCGCGCCGCGAAGAATTCGACCGTCTGTCGCACGTGCCGCGCGACGTGATCGCGCTGTTCAAGCAGGCCGGCATCTATCGCGCGGGCACGCCGCGCCGCTTCGGCGGCGACGCGCTCGCGCCGACCGCGTTCCTCGACATGATCGAGCGCATCGCGACGGCCGACGGGTCGGCCGCGTGGGTCGCGAGCTTCGGCTCCGCGAACGTCTATCTCGCGGCGCTGCCGCTCGAGACGCAGGCCGAGCTGTACGCGAGCGGTCCCGACCAGGTGTTCGCGGGCGGCCTGTTCCCGGTGCAGCCGGCGCAGGCCGCGCCGGGCGGCTGGCGCGTGAACGGCACGTGGAAATTCGCGAGTGGCTGCAAGGGCGCCGACTGGCTCGGTGTCGGCATCGCCGTGCCGGGCGCACAGGACGCCGCACCGAACAAGCCGCGCACGGCCGTGTTCCGCGCGGCCGACGTCGAGATCGTCGAGAACTGGAACGTGGTCGGCATGCAGGGCACCGGCAGCCACGACCTGCGCATCGACGACCGCTTCGTGCCGGAAGCGTGGACCTTCGTACGCGGCGGCGAACCGACCGTCGACGAGCCGCTGTACCGCTACCCGACCGTCGCGTACGCGGCGCAGGTGCTGGCCGTCGTCAACCTCGGCCTCGCGCGCGCGGCGCTCGACGTCGTGAACCGGATGTCGGGTGGCCGGCAAACGACGACCGGCGCACCACGTCTCGCCGATCGCGCGTACTACCGCATCGAGCTCGCGAAGGCCGAGGCGCAACTGCGCTCGGCGCGCGCGTTTTTTTACGACGCGACCGACACCGTGTGGCGATCGATCCTCGCCGGCAATCCGGTGACGCCCGAGCAGGTCAGCCTGCTGCGGCTCGCGGCCACGCAGATCGCACGCGAAGGCGCGAGCGTCGTCGAACGCGCGTACCGCCTCGGCGGCACGGCGGCGATCTATCGCACGCATCCGCTGCAGCGGCTGCTGCGCGACGCGATGGTCGTCACGCAGCACGCGTTTCTCGGCGAAGGCAACTTCGACGGCGCGGGTGCGGTGTTCACCGGCGTGACGCCGTTTCCCGGCTATCTGTGACCCGTGTCGACCGAAGCCGTTCCTGAACACGCATGATCGCCGGCCGATTCATGCGCCCCATCGATTCCTCTGGAGAGCCCGATATGTCCGACCCGAATCCGCTGCCGCTGCGCGTCCTGTTCTGCTGCGGCGTGTCGCAGAACTTCTTCGACCTGCCGCGCGAGAAGATCGGCGAAGTGTGGCAGGCGTACGGTGCAATGCTCGCGGCCGTCGAAGCAATGCCCGGCGTGCGCGTGCTCGGCGTGATGGACGACGACCGCCTCGTGGTCGGCCAGGCCGACGGCGCGCCGTGGACGTTCTACATCATGGCCGACGTCGCCGATTTCGACACGACGGTCGCCGTCTGCAACCTGTATCGCACGACGCCCGTCGGCGAATACAACCTGTGGCGCTACGGCAAGATCGAGGCGCGCGTCGGCCGCGCGCTGACCGTGCCGCCGGCCGCGAAGCCCGCGGCGTGAGGCGCGCGATGAGCGACCTGCCGCCGGACCCGATCGATGCGCTCGTGCAGCGCCTGGCCGCGCTCGACGCCGAGCGCGCGGTGCGCGCGACGCTCACGCGCTACATGGCGCTGTGCGACGTGCCCGAGGATGCCGGCGACGGCCCGTCGCTCGCCGAACTGTTCACCGCCGACGCCGTGTGGGAAGGCATCGGCCCGCACTACGCGCGCAAGTTCGGCCGCCTCGAAGGCACCGCCGCGATCGTCGCGATGCTGGGCCGCTACCTGCCGCCCGACCCGCATTTCGCGGCGAACCTGCACTTCCTGACGTCGGAGTCGATCGAGATCGGCGCCGGCAACACGCGCGCGCGCGGCCGCTGGATCATGCTGCAGGCGTCGCGTTATGCGGGCGGTTCGGCCGAGCTGATCGCCGCGCGGCTGACCGTCGATTTCGCGCCGGCGGCCAGCGGCTCCGCGTGGCTGATCCGTCATTTCCGCACCGAACGCGTACTCGACGGCCCGTGGCCGCTCGCCGCCGCGCCACGGTCCTGATCCATTCCACCGCTTTCGCGCGATACCGACCATGACAGGCTTCATCGACACCTTCACGCTGGGCGGCCCCGGCCCCACGATCGCGATCAAGGACACGATCGACATCGCGGGCCATCCGACCCGCGCGGCCAGCCGCGCGCTCGCCGACGCGCCGCCGGCCGCACATCACGCGGACGTGGTCCGCCTGCTGCTCGACGCCGGCTGGCAGATTGCCGGCAAGGCGAACATGCACGAGCTCGCGTTCGGCATGACCGGCATCAACGACTACACGGGCACGCCCGTCAATCCGCAAGATGCGACGCGCATTCCCGGCGGCTCGTCGAGCGGGTCCGCGTCGCTCGTCGGGCTCGGCGCCGTCGACGCGGCGCTCGGCACCGACACCGGCGGCTCGATCCGGGGGCCGGCCGCGTGCTGCGGCGTGGCCGGCCTGAAGCCGACGTTCGGCCGCGTATCGCGCCGCGGCGTCGCGCCCGCCGACACGACGCTCGATTGCGTCGGGCCGTTTGCGCGCGATATCCGCACGCTGGCCGCGGTGATGGCCGCGATCGCACCGGGCTTCGATCGTGCGCAGGCCGCGGCATCCGCGGCAGGCTTTACCGTCGCGCACGTCACGGTCGAAGCCGATCCGGCCGTCGCGGCCGCGCTCGATGCGGCCGTTCGCGCCGCGGGCCTGCACGCGCACGCCGTCGTGCTCGACGACATGCCGGCCGCGTTCGCGGCGGGGCTCACCGTCATCAACGCGGAAACGTCGCGCGCGTTCGGCCATCTGATCGCGACGGGCCGGCTCGGCGCCGATCTCGATACGCGCCTGCGCACGGCCGCGACGACGACACCGGCCGCGCTCGCCGAAGCCGAAACCGTCCGCGCACGCTTCACCGCGCAGGTCGATGCCGCGCTCGAGCACGCCGACGTGCTGGTGCTGCCGACGCTGCCCGCGCTGCCGATCACGCTGCAGCAGGCACGCGACGGCGTGTCGGTCATCGCGATGTCGTCGCTGATCCGGCCGTTCAACCTGAGCGGCCATCCGGCGCTCAGCCTGCCGCTGCCGCTCGCCGGTTCGCCGCTGAAGGCCGGCCTGCAGATCGTCGGGCGCAAGGGCGCGGACGAACAGGTCTGCGCGATCGCGGCGCACTTCGAAGCGGCCCTCGCCGCATGAACCACGATACGGGCGCCGCTTCCACCGGCATGCGCCCGCGAACCAGGGAACCACGCACCATGTCAGATCGAGTCGTCCTCGTCACCGGCGCCGCGCGCGGGCTCGGCGCCGTCATCGCCGAGCGCTTCCATGCAGCCGGCTATCGCGTCGCACTGGCCGATATCGCCGCCGACGCCGTTCACGCGCACGCACGCGACCTCGACCCGAGCGGCGCCCGCGCGATCGCGCTGCCGCTCGACGTCACGTCGAAACGCGATTTCGAAGCCGCGCGCGATGCGCTCGTCGCACGCTGGGGCGCGATCGACGTGCTCGTCAACAATGCGGGCGCCTCGAAGGTCGTGCCGGCCATGGAGATCACGGCCGAGCAGTTCGACCAGGTGATCGACGTGAACCTGCGCAGCGTGCTGTTCGGCTGCCAGGTGTTCGGCCAGTACTTCGCGGCGCGCGGCGCGGGCCGCATCGTCAACATCGCGTCGCTCGCCGGACAGAACGGCGGCTCGGCGACGGGCGCGCACTATGCGGCCGCGAAAGGCGGCACGCTGACGCTGACCAAGGTGTTCGCGCGCGACCTCGCCGCGCAGGGCGTGACCGTCAACGCGATCTCGCCGGGCCCGCTCGACCTGCCGATCGTGTACGAGAGCGTCGCGCCGGAGAAGCTGCGCCAGGTGCTCGCGAGCCTGCCGGGCGGCAAGCTCGGGTCGGCCGGTTTCGTGGCGGATGCCGCCGTGCTGCTCGCGTCGGGCGACGCGCACTTCGCCAACGGGGCGTGCTGGGACATCAACGGCGGGTTGTACATGCGCTGAGCGCGGCAGGCAGGCCTTATCGCGACGACTCCCCGCCGTCGCCCCACACGACCATCACGTCGCGCACGAGCGCGGCGATCGACGTCGCGCCGAGCTTCTCCTTGATGCTCGCGCGATGCACGTCGACGGTCTTCACGCTGATCGACAGGTCCGACGCGATCTGCTTGCTGCCCTTGCCGTCCACGACGCCGCGCAGCACTTCCTTCTCCCGCGCGGTCAGCGCATCCAGCCGCTGGCGCAGCTCGCGGTGGCGCTGGCTCACCGCGTGCCGCTGCTGCGCGAGCCGCAGCGCGCGCTGCACGCGTTCGAGCATCTGCTGCGAGTTGTACGGCTTCTCGACGAAATCGATCGCGCCGTTCTGCAGCGCGCGCACCGACATCGGAATGTCGCCGTGCCCGCTGACGAAGATCACCGGCAACGTCGCGCCGCGGGCATTCAGTTCGGCCTGCACGTCGAAGCCGCTTTTCTCGGGCATCCGCACGTCGAGCACCAGGCACGCGGGCAGGTTCGCGTCGAAGCGCGCGAGAAACTCGCCCGCGTTCGCGAACCCTTCGGACGCAATGCCGACCGATTCGAGCAACCACGCGAGCGACGTCCGCATGCCGCCGTCGTCGTCGACGATGTATACGATCGGTGCGGGTGACGTCGTCATCGCGGGTGTCTCGCTGAATATCGGTATGGGTGTCGCACGCGCCGCGCGACAGGCCGGTGGCCGGCGGGTCGCGCGCGTCGTTCGCTGGGGGTGTGCGGCACATCATAACGAGCCGAAAACCCGCTGAATACCCTTTTGCGTGCCGCACGTCCGCCCAATCGCGCTTTTTTCGCGCGGCGCGGCGCGCATCTAGGTAGAACCTTTAGATGCGTTGGCGGGAACGCCATGTCCATCGTCAATCGTGCGAATGGTCGCCCGCATTTTCGCGACGTACGCTTGGATCATCGTCGGCGATCCGGCGCTGCCTCGACAGCGTGACGCGATCGCCGCCTTCGTCCAACAGGAGCACCCATGTCTTCCACGACCGATATCCCGCGACCGGCACGCGTCGAACCGACCGACACGCAGAAGGCCTTCCGCCAGGCGATGGCCCACCTCGGCGCGGCCGTCAACGTCATCACCACCGCCGGGCCGCACGGCCGCTGCGGGATCACCGCGAGCGCCGTGTGCTCCGTCACCGATACGCCGCCGACGCTGCTCGTGTGCCTGAACCGGTCGAGCGCGATGCACGCGACCTTCGAGCGCAACCGCCACGTCTGCATCAACGTGCTGCCGGCCGAGCACGAGCTGCTCGCGCGGCATTTCGCGGGACTCACCGACCTGCCGATGGCGCAGCGTTTCGAACTGCCCGTGTGGGATCGGGGCGAGCAGGACGTGCCCGTGCTGCGCGACGCGCTCGCCAGCCTGCAGGGCACGATCGCCGACATGAAGGAAGTCGGCTCTCATTCGGTGATGTTCATCGAGGCGACGTCGATCCGCGTGCGCGACGACGGCGACAGCCTCATCTACTTCAGCCGCGCGTTTCATCGCGTCTCGCGCACCGCGTACGTGCGGTGACGTTCGCGTGACTACGCGGGCGTCCGCAACGCGCGCTGGGCGGCCGCAAGCGCCGCGCCCGCGAACAGCGTCAGCGCCGAATACACGAGCCCGCGCGCGAGCCCCGCGCTGTCCGACACCCAGCCGATCGCGACCGGCCCCGCGATCTGGCCGAATGCGAAGACCGTCGTGAACGCGCTGATCCCCTTCGCCCAGCCGTCGGGCGGCAGGTTGTGCCGCACGAAGGCCGTCGTCGACGCGACGGCCGACAGGAACGTCGCGCCGAACAGCACGCCCGACGCGAACGCGGCGGCCGGATGCACGAACATCGCGGGCATCAGCGTCGCGATGCCGAGCAGCGCGTTGAGCACCGCGAGCGCCTGCCCGCCGCGCATCCGGTCGAGCAGCCCCGACCACAGCCGCGCCGACACGACGGTCGCGACGCCGAGCATCACGTAGAACGCGGCGACCACCGTGCCGCTCATGCCCGCGCCGCGCAGCAGCGCGACGATGAACGTCATGTAGCCGATGTAGCCGACGCCGAACAGGCCGTAGCCGGCCAGCGCGAGTCCGAAACGGGCCGCGCGCGCGGTTGCCGCCGGTGCCGTGCCGTCGCGCGGCCTCGCCGGTGCCGCGTGTGCGCGCTCGATGCGATGCGCGGCCGCGATGGCCACCGCCGAGAACAGCACGCAGGCGAGCGCGAGCGCGAACCACGCGGCCTGCCAGCCGTGCACGCCATGCGTGAGCGTGGCCGGCACGAGCAGCGACGACGCGACGATGCCCCACCCCGTACCGCCGTAATAGAGGCCGAGCAGCAGCCCCGCATCGCGCGGCGACGCCGACGCGAGCCGCGCGGCCAGCACGCCGCCGCTGATGAAGATCAGCGCGCTGCCGATACCCGTTGCGAGCCGCTGCGCGAGCAGCGCGTGCATGCCGGACGTGAGCCCGCAGGTCGCCATCAGCACCACGGTCGACGCGCAGCCGGCCGCCAGCAGTGCGCCCGCGCGCCAGCGCCGCGACAGCAGCGGAAACGCCAGCGCGCCGACCAGGTAGCCGGCCGCGTTCGCGGTATTCAGCGCGCCGGCCTGCGCGAAGGTCCAGCCGAGATCGGCCTTCATCGGCGGCAGCAGCAGCGCATACGAAAAGCGTGCGAGGCCGAGCGCGATCGCGCTGCCGAGCGACAGGCCGATCGCGAGCCGCCACGCGGCCATGCGGTCGGGATCGGTGGTGCCGGCGGCCGGCTGCGTCGGGCCGGCGCGCTCCGGTTGCGGCGCTGCACGCATCGGGTCGTCTCCATCGTTGTGATGCCGTCCTGACGACGGCGCACGCGGCCGCGGCCGTCGCGCAAGATCGTCAGATGGTGCCAGAAAACCGGAGGCATCGCCGCACGCGGGCCCGCGCGCAATATGCGCGTGATACGCGTGCGCGATCGTCTTTCATGAATCACGCAATGCGAAATAATCGACGCCATTGCACGTCGAATTATAAAAAAAACGGCCGAATGCATTAATCGAACGAAATCCCGATAATTGGAAAATCAGGTCGGTCCCGTTATTCGATTTATCGGCCTCCTTTGCCCGTCGACCTCGAGAAAATGCCGGTGTTTAGCACGCTTTGGCTAAAAACGTCGCAATGCATTGCATTAACAAAATCGTCAGACTAATATCGACGCCACTTGTCCGGCATTCACGAAATACCGAACAAGGAGCGGCAAGATTTTCTACCGCACTTTCATGTTGAATCACTCATGTTCACCACAGGAGAATTGACATGCAGGACACCCAGCAGATCGAATTGCTTGACTGGATGCAGGAAGACACGCACCCCGAGGCCGTCGACATGATGGTCGAGGACGCCGTGGTGCCGTTCGGCACCGCGCTCTGGCCGGTCTGAGCGGGCCACCCGTTCTCGCGGAAGGGCCTCGGCCCTTCCGCCGCTTCCGGAGATACGCATGCTGAACCTGCACCGCGCGCTCGGGTTTCACCCCGCGCTGCGCGACAAGCTGGCGCGCGGCGAGTCGGGAAAACTGCTGGTCGGCCATGACACCCGCAACCGCGACATCGCGTTGCGCGCGTTTTCCGCCCTGCCCAATTCGCTCGACGCCACGACCCTCTGCCTCGAAAGCACCCCGCCCGCCGACATCGCCGCCGCGCTCAATGACGCCGACCTGTTCGTGCTGCTGTACGACTCGTCGTGCCTGCCGACACCCTCGCCGAGCGGGCCGCCGTTCCTCGCCGCGATCCGCCCCGCGATCGTCGAGCACTGGAGCAAGTCGGTCTTGTTCAAGGATTACGGCCCGCATCTCGACGAAGCCTTCGCCGAATCGCTCGACGACATCGCCGCACGCAACGGCCGGTTGATCGACGCGGCCGCACGCGCGTCACGGATCCGCTTCATCGACGAAGCCGGCAACACGCTGACGGGCTCGCTCGCACCGGACCAGAAATGGACGAGCGTCGACGGCATGGGCAACCTCGACGTCGTGCCCGGCGAGATCGCGACGCACGTGACCGACCTGAACGGCTCGGTCGTGTTCAGCGGCACGTTTCTCGGCACCGTGCCGTTCGCGATCAAGTACAAGGTGGCCGAGCGGCTCGCGACGCTGCGAGTCGAGAACAGCACGATCGTCGATTTCGACACCGACGATGCCGGCTTTCGACGCGATTTCACGACCTATCTCGACCGGCACGCGAACCACCGACGCATCGAGGAATTCGGCATCGGCACGAACCTCGGCATCCGCGGGCTGTACGGCCGCAACGCCGGGTTCGAGGAACGCCATCCGGGCCTGCATCTCGGGCTCGGCGGCGGCGAAAACGGCAGCCATCACCTCGACCTGATCTTCGCGCGCGGCACGCTCGCGCTCGACGAACGGATCGTGTTCGACGGCGCGTTCGCCGTCTGACGACGGGGCGGCTTGCGGGCTCAGGCTTCGGCGGCGGGCGTGTCGCCGAGCCACTTGAACATCACGAGGCAATCGACGAAGCCGAGCCGCGCGTGGCGGTACGCGCGCGGCAGGCGGCCGACGATCTCGAATCCCAGCTTCCGCCACAGCGCGACCGCGACCTCGTTCGTCGCGACCACCGAGTTGAACTGCATCGCGAGGAAACCGCGCTCGCGCGCGACCTGCTGCGAGTGTTCGCACATCAGGCGCGCGACGCCGCGGCCGCGCGCGGCCTCGCTCACCATGTAGCCGCAGTTGCTCACGTGCTTGCCGGGGCCGGCCGCGTTCGCCTTCAGGTAGTACGAGCCGAGCACCACGCCGTCCTCCTCGGCGATCCACGTGCAAAGCGGCGCGTCGAGCCACAGCGCGCGCGCCGCTTCCCGTGTCGGCGCGGGATCGAATGCATAGGTTTCCTGAGCGGCGACGATGGCGCGATAGGTCGGCCAGAAGCGCGGGAAATCGTCGTCGGTCATCGGGCGAATCGTGATCATGCGGGTTCTCTCGTGAGGGGGATGTCGGCAGGCAAGCGGTCGATCGTACCGCGATTCATCGGCGGTCGCCGGCCCGCCGCGCCGCACTGCGATACGCGCCCGGCGGCACGCCGTACCAGCGCTTGAACGCCTGCGAGAAACTCGACAGGTCGCTGAAGCCGAGCCGCTCGGCCACCTCCGCGAGCGACAGCCGCGCATCGCCGAGCAATGTCTCGGCCATCGCGCCGCGCGCCTGCGCGAGCAGCGTGCGAAACGTCGTGCCCTCCTCCTGCAGCCGGCGCTTGAGCGTGCGCGGGCTCGTGTTCATCAGCCGCGCCATGTCCTCGAGCGAAAACGGCGCACCGCCGGCCGTCGAGCCCAGGTACTGGCGCACCATCTCCGACGTGCCCACGCGCGCGCGCCGCGCTTCGACGAGTTGCCCGCACATCTGCTCGCACATCGACACCGTCAGCGGATTCGCATGCGGCAGCGGCCGGTCGAGAAACGCGCGGTCGAACGCGAGGCTGTTCGCGCGCGCCGAGAAGGCCGGCTCGATGCCGGCGATGCGCGGCGCGACGAGCGACGGCGAACGCGCGGCCTGCAGCGTGAAGCGCGACAACGCGAAATCGCCGCTGGCGATTTCCTGCAGCAGCACGGCAGCAGCCGTCATGTCGCGCTCGACGAGGAACCGGCTCAGGTCGCCGTCGAGTTCCGGCGCGCCGAAGTTGAGCACGCCCGTATCGGGCGCCTCGCGGTACGTGATGACGGTGTATGCATACGTGAGCGGCAGGAAGCGCATCGCCAGCGCGAGCGCGTCGCGCCCGGTCGCGCTCGCGATCAGCCCGTAGCCCCACACGCCGTACGCGGAGAAGTGATAGCGCAGGCCGACCTCGAAGCCGAGGCCCTGCGCGCGGCCGAGCGCGCGCAGCAGGTTGCCGGTCAGCCGCAGCTCCTGTGCGGCCGTCACCTCGACCTTCGGATCGTCGAGCTGCGCATCCGCCAGGCCGGTACCGGCCAGCAGCGTCGCGTGCGGCACGCCGCGTTCGTCGCCGAAATCGACCAGCAGCCGGGCGCTGGCCGGACTCCGGGTGAAATCCCAGAAGCTCATGCGGAGAAACCCTCGAAGCGCCGATTTGGCCCAAATACTAAAACAATTGTCCCCAAGCAGCATTGGTGTTTCCCCGTGCGGCCCGCACCATCGGCGTCATCCAGTCGTCACCCGAACGACGCCATCGCCCCAGGAGGAGACACCATGCGACCGAGCCGCCCGACCGATCCCGCCGCCTGCGCCCCCGTGCCGGCGCACGTCGGCTGATCCATCGACTACCGAACGAAGGAGACGATTCCATGAGCAAGACGTTCGACTACATCGTCGTCGGCGGCGGATCGGGCGGCTGCGTCGTCGCCGGGCGCCTGACCGAGGACCCGGCCGTGACCGTATGCGTGCTGGAGGCCGGCGGCCGCGGCGACGGCGCGCTCGTCAACGTGCCGACCGGCGCGGTCGCGATGATGTCCACGCACCTGAACAACTGGGCGTTCGACACGGTGCCGCAGCCCGGGCTCGGCGGGCGCATCGGCTACCAGCCGCGCGGCAGGGCGCTCGGCGGATCGTCGGCGATCAACGCGATGGTCTACATCCGCGGCCATCGTGTCGACTACGACGGCTGGGCCGCGCTCGGCAACGAAGGCTGGGGGTACGACGACGTGCTGCCGTACTTCCGCCTGAGCGAGCACAACGAGCGCTTCGACGATGCATGGCACGGCCGCGACGGCCCGCTGTGGGTCAGCGACCTGCGCACCGGCAACCCGTTCCATGCGCGCTACCTGGAAGCCGCGCGACAGGCCGGCCTGCCGCTCACCGACGATTTCAACGGTGCGCGGCAGGAGGGCATCGGGATCTACCAGGTCACGCAGAAGCACGGCGAACGCTGGAGCGCGGCGCGCGCGTACCTGCTGCCGCATCTCGGCCGCCGCGACAACCTGACGGTCGAGACGCACGCGCAGGTGCTGCGCATCCTGTTCGACGGCACGCGCGCGATCGGCGTCGAGGTCCGCCAGCACGGCGAGGTCCGCACGCTGCGCGCGCGGCGCGAAGTCGTGCTCGCGGCCGGCGCGCTGCAGACGCCGCAGTTGCTGATGCTGTCGGGCGTCGGCCCGGGCCGCGCACTCCGGCAGTTCGGCATCGCGGTGCAGGCGGACCTGCCCGGCGTCGGGCGCAACCTGCAGGATCATCCGGATTTCATCTTCGGCTATCGCACGCGCAGCGTCGACACGATGGGCGTGTCCGCACGCGGCGGCCTGCGGATGCTGCGCGAGTTCGCGCGCTTTCGCCGCGAACGGCGCGGGATGCTGACGTCGAATTTCGCGGAAGGCGGCGGGTTCCTGAAAACGCGCGCCGATCTCGCCGCGCCGGACATCCAGCTGCATTTCGTCGTCGCGCTCGTCGACGACCATGCGCGCAAGCTGCATGCCGGCCACGGGCTGTCGTGCCACGTGTGCCTGCTGCGGCCGCGCAGCCGCGGCTCGGTCACGCTGAACAGCGCCGATCCGCTCGCGGCGCCGCGCATCGACCCCGCGTTCTTCGACGATCCGCGCGACGTCGACGACATGGTCGCGGGCTTCCGCATCACGCGCCGGCTGATGGAAGCACCGGCGCTCGCGAGCTGGATCACGCGCGACCTGTTCACCGCGAACGTGACGACCGACGACGAGATCCGCGACGTGCTGAGGCGGCGCACCGACACCGTGTATCACCCGGTCGGCACCTGCCGGATGGGGCACGACGCACTCGCCGTCGTCGATCCGCAACTGCGCGTGCGCGGCCTGCAGGGGCTGCGCATCGTCGATGCGTCGGTGATGCCGACGCTGATCGGCGGCAACACCAACGCGCCGACGATCATGATCGCCGAGAAGGCCGTCGACCTGATGCGCGGCGTGTGCCGCGTGCCGGACCGGCCGCATGCCGGCGAGACCGTCAGGACAGCGACGGATTGCGATTCCGCCCGTGCCGCGCGCGCGGCACACGACGTCATCCAGCCCGAGGAAACCCGCCATGCTGTCGCCTGATCCTTCCCGTTGCGCCGGCTCCGCCGCACCGCTTGCCGCGATCATCATTGGCGCCGGCTTCGCCGGCATCGGCATGGCCGTCGCGCTGCAACGCGCCGGCATCCACGATTTCGTGATCGTCGAACGCTCGCACGACGTCGGCGGCGTATGGCGCGACAACAGCTACCCGGGCGCCGCGTGCGACGTGCCCTCGCACCTGTATTCGTTTTCGTTCGAACCGAATCCGGCCTGGTCCCGCGTGTTCGCGCCGCAGCCGGAAATTCACGCATACCTGCAGCATTGCGCACGCAAGTACGGGCTCGCACGCCACCTGCGCTTCGGCGCCGAAGTCGGGCACGCGCGCTACGACGAAACCGGTGCGCTGTGGCACGTCACGCTCGTCGACGGCACGACGCTCAGCGCCGCCCTGCTCGTCAGCGGCACCGGCCAGTTGAGCCGCCCGGCGATGCCCGACCTGCCCGGCATCGACACGTTCCGCGGCCGCGCGTTCCACTCCGCGCACTGGGATCACGACTATTCGCTCGCCGGCAAGCGCGTGGCCGTGGTCGGCACCGGCGCGTCGGCGATCCAGTTCGTCCCGGCGATCGCCGGCAGCGTGCGGCACCTGACCGTGTTCCAGCGTTCGCCGGCCTACGTGATACCGCGTCCCGACCGCGCGTATCGCCCGTGGGAAAAGGCGATGTTTCGCCGGATGCCGTGGGCGATGAAGCTGCATCGCGCATGGATCTACACCCGCTACGAATCGCGTGCGATCGCGTTCACGCGCCTGCACGGGCTGATGAAGGTGGCGGTCGGTCGGCCGTTCCGCAAGCTGCTCGCGCGCGACGTGCCGGACCCCGCGTTGCGCGCCCGGCTCACGCCCGACTACCCGATCGGCTGCAAGCGCCTCCTGCTGTCGAGCGAATACCTCGCGACGATGAGCCGCGACAACGTCGCGCTCGTCACGCAACGCATCCGGCGCGTGACCGAGGACGGCATCGAAACCGTCGACGGCGTCCAGCATCCGGTCGACGCGATCGTCTACGGCACGGGGTTCGCGGCAACCGAATTCCTGTCGCCGATGCGCATCACGGGCCGCGACGGGCTCGACCTGAACGACGCGTGGCGACGCGGCGCGCAGGCGTATCTCGGGCTCACCGTGCCCGGCTTCCCGAACTTCTTCATGCTGTACGGCCCGAACACCAACCTCGGGCACAACTCGATCGTCTACATGCTCGAAAGCCAGATCGCGCACGTGATGCGCTGCGTGCGGGCGATGCGGCGCGACGGCGCGCGCGAGATCGACGTCGATACGCGCCGCTACCGGCGCTTCAACGCGCACGTGCAGCAGCGGCTCGCCGGTTCGGTCTGGAGCGGCTGCAAGAGCTGGTACGTCGATGCAACGGGGCACAACAGCACGAACTGGCCGGGTTTCACGCTGACCTACCGGTGGATCACGCGTGTCGGCGGCATGTCCGCATACCGCTTCACGCGCCCGTTGCCCGAGTCGGCCGCGGCAGCGCACGGCACGGTGATCGCGCCGCCGGCCGGTCGGCTGGAGGCGCTCGCCGCCGCTTCGCTGCGCGGCTTCCTGCGCGTTGCGTTCCGGCCGCTGATCGGGCCGCCGTTCGGTGCACGCACGCAGCGCCGCGTCGTCGCGCTGCTGTCGCCGCTGATGCCCGGTGCCGGCGGCACGCTGCGCTATCGCACGTCCGCGCACCACGTGCCGGTCGAAGTCGTCGCGCCGAAACGCGGCGACACGGGTGGCGCGATCCTGTATCTCCACGGCGGAGCATTCTGCCTCGGCGGCCCGCATACGCATCGCGGCGTGACGACGCGGCTCGCGAACGATGCCGGCCTGCCGGTGTGGGTGCCCGATTACCGCCTTGCGCCCGAGCATCCGAGCCCGGCCGCGCTCGACGATGCGCTCGCGGTGTACGACGCGATGCGCGCGCAGGGTCATGCGCCGCACCGGATCGTGATCGCCGGCGACTCGGCCGGCGGTGCGCTGGCCCTCTCACTCGCCATTGCGCTGCGCGAGCGCGGCGATCCGGCCGCCGCCGCGCTGCTGCTGATCTCGCCCGTGACCGACCCGGCGCTCGGCGGTCCGACGCTGGCCTCGCGCCGCCGCGACGATCCGATGATCCGGCGCGGCTGGCTCGAACAGGGGCTGCGCTGGTATCACGGCGCCGGCTCGACCGCCGCGCGCGGCCCGCTCGACACCGACCTGCGCGGTCTGCCGCCGATGCTGATTCAGGCCGGCGACCAGGAGGTGCTGCTGTCGGATGCGCAACGGCTGGCGGATCACGCACGCGCGTGCGGCGTGCCGTGCCGGCTGGAGATTCACGCGGCGCGCTGGCACGTGTTTCATCTGCAGGCGTTCTACCTGCGCTCGGCGCGCGATGCACTGCGCACGCTGGCGGGATTTGCGTCGGCACGGGTGGCCGCGAGCGCGTGACGATCGGGCGGCAATGCGCGGCGAGCGGCGCGTGCGCGGTGGCCTATCTGCGCGTCGCGATGGAATCGCTCGACGATCCCGACAATCGCGCGGCCGGCCTGCTCGCGCTGCGCACGGTCGCGGAAGCCTATGGCGGGCTCGGCGCGGTCGCGGCCGAAGCCGGCATCAGCCGCGAATCGCTGTATCGCACGCTGTCCCCGAACGGCAACCCGACGCGGAAAACCCTGCTCGCGGTGCTCAAGACCGTCGGCCTGCGCCGGTCCGTCGTCCTGGCCCAGCCGGAGCATGCATGAGCGGCGCGCGCCCGCTCACGGCCTGACCATCCACACGAGCAGCATCCCGGCCGGCGCGGCCGTCATCCCCGCCGGCGGACGCTCGATCGTCGGCTCGACCGCCAGCGCCTGCGCGATTGCCGCCGCATCGTGGATCGGCGTCGTGCGCACGATCGTCATCAGCCGCGCCGGCCGGTGCAGCGCCTCGCGATACAGCGCGCCGTACCACAGCGGCCGCATGCCGAGCGCGTCCTCCAGCACGTACGGATAGCGCCACAGCCGCAGCACGAGGCGGCTGTCCGGATGGGCCGGATCGACGCGGACGAACACGCGGCGCGTGCTTTCGCCATGCGTATAGCGCGGCAGCACGGGCAGCGCGTCGGCCGGCGCCTGCGGCAACAGCCAGCGCAACGCGGTGGCCGGCGACCACGGCGTCGCGCGCTGCCAGCCGGCCTGCGCGAGATGCCGGTCGAGCGTGTCCGATGTCGCGCTCCATTGCAACGGCAGATATTCCTCGCGATCGCCGCCGATCTCGGTGCGCCGCATCGGCACGCGCTGCCACCCGCCGTGCAGCCACTGATCGACCGTCATCGCCACCACGTCGCCGACATGCGGGCGCGCCGCGCGCTCGAGCTGCCATTGCGCGGGAACCGTCCATACGCCGGCCGTCGCGAGCACCACGACCACCGCGACCAGCGCGCCGCGCGGCTGCACCTGCTCGCGCACGCGCCAGTATGCATAGGCGCCGGCGAGCAGCGCGAACCAGGCCAGCCCGAGACTCCAGCCGCCGAGCAGGCCCGACAGCCAGGTGTCGCCAACATAGAGCCGCGCGAAACCGCCGAGCACGATCCACAGCACGACCGCCGTCACGACCGGAATGCGCCATCGCGCGGGCCGGTCGCGCGTGAGCACCCAGCCGAGGCCGCTGCTCGCGAGGATCGCGAACGCGGCGTCGGCATCGGGCAACGGCAGGTGCAGCGCGCCGGGCGGCAGGCTCGCGGGCGTCGCGCCCGGCACGCCCGCGCCGAACGCCGGCACGAGCACGACCGCCACACCGACCGTCGCGAGCCACCACGCGGACGTCAGCCAGCAGCGATGGATCATCAGCCAGACGAGGAACGCGGCCGCGACGATCAGCCCCGTGTCGTGCCCGTGCAGCACGGCAAGCGCACTCATCGCGGCGTCGACGGGCGGCGTGCGCAGGTTCTGCAGGAACGCATACAGCGCGATGTCCGCGTGCATCAGCGGATCGTTCGCGACGACATCCCGCACCATCCCCGCGAACAGCCACACGCAGCCGGCGAACAGCAGCGCGAGCACGGGCACCGCGCCCGGCAGGCCGCGCACGTCCGCGATCGCGTCGTGCAGCCGC
>NZ_JAAGPK010000159.1:0-18289 GCF_017104685.1 Burkholderia sp. Tr-20355
TGCCCGCCGCCTGCGTCAGCCCGGTCCGCGCGAGCGCGGCCAGCACCGCGCCGACGATCGCCAGCGCGATCCCCTCGCCGGCCACCCGCGTCGTGCTGAAAATGCCCGTCGCCATCCCCGCGCGCTCCTTCGGCACGACGCTCACCGACAGCCCGTCCATCAGCCCCCACGGCATGCCGGCGCCGACGCCGATCGCGAGCATCGGCGCGATCGCCGCGGGCCCCGCGCCGCCGCGCAACGCGATGCCCAGCCACACGAGCCCGGCCGCCGCGACGAGGAGCCCGAGCCCCGAGATCACGCCGGCCGACAGCCAGCGCGTGAGCGTCGCCGCGACGAACGGCACGACCAGCATCGGCGCGGAGATCGCGAGCATCAGCCAGCCGGCGTCGATCTCGCTGAAGCCGTCGATGCCGATGAAGCGCAGCGGCAGCACGACGAGCAGCACGATGTAGCAGCAGCAGGTCGACACCGGCAGCACCTGCACGCCGACGAAGCGCGCGATGCGAAACAGCGACAGGTCGAGCATCGGCCGCGCGACACGCGTCTCGATCGTCACGAACGCAGCCGCGCCAAGCGCCGCCCCGGCCAGCAGCGCGATCACGAGCGCGCTCGACCCGCCGCGCGCGGGCGCCTCGATCACGCCGAACGTGAACAGCGTCAGCGCGGCCGTGAACGCGGCCGTGCCCGGCCAGTCGAGCCCCGTCGCGTGCGGGTCGCGCGACTCGTGCATGCGCGGCAGGCCGAACACGAGCGACAACACGCCGGCCACCGCGCTCGTCATGAAGATCGCGCGCCAGCCGTAGTGCCCGATCAGGCCGCCGGCGAGCACGGGCCCGAACGCGAGCCCGATGCCGAAGGTCGTGCCGAGCAGGCTGAACGCACGCGTGCGCGCCGCGCCGTCGAACTCCTGCGCGAGCGCGGCGGTACCGCCGGCGAGCGCCGCGGCGGCCGCGAGCCCTTGCGCGGCGCGCAGCAGGTCGACCGCGAGCATCGACGGCGCGAACGCGAGCGCGACCGACATCAGCGTGAAGCCGCCGACGCCGATCGCGAACAGGCGCTTGCGCCCGAACTGGTCGGCGAGCGCGCCCGACGCCATCAGGAAGCTGCCGAACGCGAGCATGAACGCGTTGGTGATCCAGTTCATCGCGACCGGGCTGCCGTGCAGATCGCGGCCGATGGCCGGCGTCGCGACCGCGCCGCCCGAAAACGACAGCGGCAGCGCGACGGCGGCCATGCAGACGGCGGCCAGCACCCATGCGCGCCGGCGCGCCGACTGGGCCGAAACGGCTGATACAGGGTGATCCATCATCGCTCCTCGAAAAGCCGGCGCGGCTGCGCCGTCAGAGCGACAGAAGATAAATCCGATTCAATCCGCGAAAAACTACGCAAAGCTCCGCATATAACGGACTAAAATTCCGTAATTCCCGTGGCGCGAGCGTCGTCTTGCGCCCTTCGATTCGATGGAACAATGGAAAACCTCTCCGGCATCGTCGCGTTCGTCCGCACCGCCGAAGCGTTGAGCTTCGTCGCGGCCGGCCGTGCGCTCGGCATTTCGGCGTCGGCGGTCGGCAAGACGATCGCGAAACTCGAACAGTCGCTCGGCGTGCGCCTGTTCAACCGCACGACGCGACGCGTCACGCTCACCGAGGAAGGACGACACTTCTACGAACGCTGCCAGCGGATCCTCGAGGATTTCCGCGATGCGGAAGCGGCCGTGACGGCGTCCGCGCAGCGCCCGCGCGGCAGGCTGCGCGTGAGCCTGCCGGTGATCGGCTACCGCTTCCTGCTGCCCGTACTGCCGGAATTCCGGCAGCGCTATCCGGACGTCGAGCTCGATCTCGATTTCAACGACCGGATGGTCGACGTCGTCGAGGGCGGGTTCGACGCGGTGATCCGCAGCGGCCCGCTGTCCGATTCGAGCCTGATGTCGCGGCGGCTCGGCCCGTTCGCGTTCGTGCTGTGCGCGACGCCCGCGTATCTCGCGCAGGCCGGCACGCCGCGCACGCCGCGCGACCTCGAGGCGCACGACTGCATACGCTACTGCTTCCCGACCACCGGCAAGCTGCAGGACTGGGCGCTCGCGGCCGACGACGGCACGCCGCTGAAGCTGCGCACCGCGATGACCTGCAACAACATGGAGGCGTTGCGCGGCACCGTGCTCGCGGGGCTCGGCATCGGCTACATGCCCGACTTCCTCGCGCGCGACGCACTCGAACACGGCGCGCTCGTCACCGTGCTCGACGACTACCGGATCGCGCCGGGGCAGTTCTCGATCGTGTGGCCGTCGAGCCGGCAACTGTCGCCGAAGCTGCGCGTGTTCGTCGATTTCCTGTGCGAGCGGCTGTTCAGGTAGTCACGCCGCGCCGATCCGCCCGGCTTCCGCCGGCGGCGGCAGCGCATCGCTGTCGTCCTTCAGCCCCACGCCGGTGAGCCCGAGGCGGCGCGCATGCGTCATCAGGTAATGCAGCTTGTGCGCGGCTGCCGCATGCGGCAGCCCTTCGGGCCGCACGTTCGAGATGCAGTTGCGCAGCGCATCGTGGCAGCCGACTTTCGGCGCCCACGTCAGGTACACGCCGAGGCTGTCCGGTGAACTGAGCCCCGGCCGTTCGCCGATCAGCATCGCGACGACCTTCGCGCGCAGCAGCTCGCCGATCTCGTCGCCGAGCGCGACGCGCGCCTGCTTCGCGACCACCACCGGCCCGACGCGCCAGCCGTCCGCGTCGAGCCGCGGCCGCACGGCCTGCAGCAGCGGCAGCGCCTGCTTCGCGGCCGCGAACGCCGACAGCCCGTCGCCGACCACGAACACGACGTCCGGCGCCTCGTCGAGCGCCGCGCCGTAGCCGGCCAGCAACCCGCGGCTGTCGTCCGACAGCTTGCGGCCGAGATCGGGCCGGCGCAGGTAATGGTCGCGATCCGGCGCGGCGCTCTGCACGCCGAGCGTCGGCAGCAGGCCGGCCGCCTCGATCTCGCGCCGCAGCGCGTCCGCATCGAGCGGCTGGTGCACCGCGTCGCGCGCCTGCGCATGCGACAGGTTGAAGGCCAGCAGCGGCGCGGTCGGCAGGCTGTTGCCCGCGCGGCCGAGCGCGATCCGCGCGTTCGTGAACGACTTCAGCTGCGCCCACGGATTCTTCTCGACGGCGTCGCTCATGCGGACACCCCCATCCAGTCGTTCGCCCCCGCGAGCAGCGGCACGCGTGCCGTCGCCGTGCGCAGCACGCCGTGCGCGTCGGCGATCTCCATCGTCTCCAGCCATTCCTCGAATTCCGGCGCGCGGCGCAGCCCGAGCACCTCGCGCACGTAGAGCTGGTCGTGGAACGACGTGCTCTGGTAGTTCAGCATCACGTCGTCCGCGCCCGGGATCCCCATGATGAAGTTGATGCCGGCCGCTCCGAGCAGCGTCAGCAGCGTGTCCATGTCGTCCTGGTCGGCTTCCGCGTGGTTCGTGTAGCAGATGTCGCAACCCATCGGCACGCCGAGCAGCTTCCCGCAGAAGTGATCCTCGAGCCCCGCGCGGATGATCTGCTTGCCGTCGTACAGGTATTCGGGGCCGATGAAACCGACCACCGTGTTCACGAGGAACGGCTCGAACTTGCGCGCGACCGCATACGCGCGCACTTCGCAGGTCTGCTGGTCGACGCCGAAGTGCGCGTTCGCCGACAGCGCGCTGCCCTGGCCCGTCTCGAAATACATCAGATTATTGCCGACGGTGCCGCGCTTCAGCGACAACGCGGCCTCGCGCGCCTCGCCGAGCAGGGCCAGCGAGATGCCGAAGCTCGCGTTCGCTTTCTCCGTGCCCGCGATCGACTGGAACACGAGATCGACCGGCGCGCCCTTCTCGATCGCCGCGATCGTGTTGGTCACGTGCGTGAGCACGCACGACTGGGTCGGCACGCCGTAGCGTTCGCGGAACGCGTCGATCATCGCGAGCAGCTTGACGATCGCCGCGAGGCTGTCGGTGGCCGGGTTGATGCCGATCATCGCGTCGCCGCAGCCGTACATCAGCCCGTCGAGCATCGACGCGGCGATGCCCTTCACGTCGTCGGTCGGGTGGTTCGGCTGCAGCCGCACCGACATCCGGCCGGCCAGCCCGACCGTGTTGCGAAAGCGCGTGACGACGCGGCGCTTGCGCGCGGCCGCGATCAGGTCCTGGTTGCGCATCAGCTTCGACACGGCCGCAACCATCTCGGGCGTGAGGCCCGGCGCGATCCGTTCGAGCGCCGCGCCGTCGGCCGCGGGCGACAGCAGCCAGTTGCGGAAATCGCCGACGGTGAGGTGCGAGATTTCCGCGAACGCCTGCGCGTCGTGATCGTCGATGATCAGGCGCGTGACCTCGTCGTCTTCGTACGGAATCACCGCCTCGTTCAGGAACGCCTTCAGCGGCACGCCCGCGAGCGCGATCTTCGCGGCCACGCGCTCCTCCTCGCTCGCCGCCGCGACGCCGGCGAGCTGGTCGCCGGAACGCAGCGGGCTCGCCTTCGCGAGCAGCGTCTTCAGGTCCGCGAAGCGGTACGTGCGCGGACCGATCGTCTCCGTATAGGACATCTGCGAGCCTCCTTGCCCATCCTTGCCAAAAGCCGACGGCGCGCCCGTTCGACGGGGCGCGCCGGATGCCGTCAGAAACGGCCTGCCATCTTCACGCTGCTCACTCCTCCAGCAGCGCGTCGCCCGGCGCACTCGCCCGCTGCGAACGCGTCGCGAGGAAGTACGCGTAGCCGACCGCGAGGAAGCCGACGAACACCAGCGCGACCAGCCCGTTGAAATACACCATCGTGCCGAGACAGACGAGCGCGGCCAGGATCGCGAACGCCGGGAAGATCGGGTACATCGGCGCGCGGAACGGCCGCGCCATGTTCGGCTGCGTGCGGCGCAGCTTGAACAGCGACGCCATGCTCACGATATACATCACGATCGCGCCGAATACCGACATCGTCACGATGTTCGCGGTCAGCGTCTGCCCGCCGAACTGGATCAGTTCGTCGCTGTAGATCGCCGCGATGCCGACCACGCCGCCCGCGAGGATCGCGCGATGCGGGGTCTTGAAGCGCGGATGGACCTTGCCGAGCCATTCGGGCAGGTAGCCCTCGCGGGCCAGCGCGAAGATCTGGCGCGAATAACCGAGGATGATCCCGTGGAACGACGCGACGAGCCCGAACAGCCCGAGCCACACGAGCATGTGCATCCAGCCGCTGTTCGCGCCAACGATGTACTTCATCGCCTGCGGCAGCGGATCGTTGATGTTCGCGAGCTTGGTCCAGTCGCCCGCGCCGCCGGCGAATACCATCACGCCGATCGCGAGCGCAACGAGCGTCAGGATCCCGGCGACGTACGCGATCGGAATCGAGCGCTTCGGGTTCTTCGCTTCCTCGGCGGCCATCGCGACGCCTTCGATCGCGAGGAAGAACCAGATCGCGAACGGGATCGCCGCGAACATCCCGTGGAACGCGCCCACGCTGAAATGATCGGCGCCCGACCAGCCGCCCTTCGCGAAGTTGCTCCACGCGAAGCCCGGCGACACGACGCCCATGAACACCAGCAGCTCGAAGATCGCGAGCAGCGTGACGACGAGCTCGAAGGTCGCCGCGATCTGCACGCCGACGATGTTCAGCGCCATGAACACGAGATACGCGCCCATCGCCGCGTGCTTCGGCTCGAGGCCGGGGAACTGCACGTGCAGGTACGCGCCGATCGCGAGCGCGATCGCGGGCGGCGCGAAGACGAACTCGACGAGTGTCGCGGCGCCGGCGAGATAACCGCCGGTCGGGCCGAACGCGCGGCGCGCATAGGCGAACGGGCCGCCGGCATGCGGGATCGACGTCGTCAGCTCGGTGAAACTGAAGATGAAGGTCGTGTACATCGCCGCGACGAACAGTGCGGTGATGACGAAGCCCAGCGTGCCGGCGCTCGCCCAGCCATAGCTCCAGCCGAAGTATTCGCCGGAAATCACGAGGCCGACCGCGATGCCCCACAGTTGCCAGGTCCCGAGCGTCTGCTGCAGCGCGGGCTGGCCGGACTTGGCGCCGGCGGCGGGCCGGCCATTCGACTCTGCTTTCATCGGACATTCTCCTCAAGGGCGCCGGGCCTTGCCGGCCCGCGCGACTGAGAATCGATGCTAGAGAGTCATTAAACGACGTGTTATCGAAATTCGGCAAAGATCGCGGCTGACATTTCGCTGACGGAAACGCCGGCCGCGCGGGTTGCAACGGCGATCCGGCCACACGACGCGGGCCGGATCGCCCGTGCTTACTGGCCGCCGCCGCGCTGGTTGAACCAGCGGTCGAGCAGCTTGCCGGCCGCCTCGCGGCCGCCGAGGCCGAACGACAGCGCCACGGCCACCGCGATCGCGCCGAGCACGAGGCCGAACGCGAGCTGGACGATCTCGTTCGCGATGCCCATCGCGCGCAGCCCCATCGCGAACACGAGGCCGAGGATCGCGAATTGCGCGATGCGCGCGAACAGCACGCTGTGTTCGCGGTCGGCCTGCTCGAGCACGCGGCGCGCGAGGCCCGCGAGCCACACGCCGATCACGAGGATCACGCCGCCCATCAGCACGTGGCCGCCGAATTCGATGAACAGCGTGACGACGTCGCGCACCTGCGAGAAACCGAGCCGGTTCGCGGCTTCGACCGACGCGAACAGCATCGCGAAGAACACGATCAGCCGTGCGACCAGCACCGACGGCTGCAAGATGCCCGAGAACACGCGCTCGACGCCGAGCACCGCCGGCAGCCCGTCGGCGCCTGCGGCTTCGAGCAGCTTCTGCGCGAGCGACGCGACGAAGCGCGCGAAGTAGAACGTGACGACCACGATCACGATCGCCGCGACGATGTCCGGCACCGCGCCGAGGAACTGGTTCAGCATGTTGGTCGCGGGAATCGAGATCGCCTCGATCTTCAGCGCGTCGAGCGCGGAGATCAACGTCGGCACGAACACGAACACGTAGACGATCGTGCCGATCAGGCTCGACACGCGCACGGGCGTCGGGCTGTCGAGGCGCTGCGTGAGGCGATCGGCGCCGGCGGCGACCAGCAGGTTCGTCACGAGGCCGCGCAGCACGCGCGCGACGACCCAGCCGACGAAACCGATCACCGCGGCCGCGAACAGGTTCGGCACGATCGCGAGCAGCTTGTCGACCATCCCCTGCACCGGCGACAGCAGCCCCGACAGCGCGAACGACGCGAGGATCGCCGGCAGGAACATCAGGATCACGAGCCAGAACAGCACATCGCCGAGATAGCCGCTCATCGGCTGCATGCCGGCGCCTTCGGACAGCTTGTCGTCGATCCGGCTGGCCTTCAGCGCGCGGTTCGCGAGGCTGCGCAGCAGCGACGCGATGAGCCACGCGATCAGCGTCAGCGCCGCGCCGCCGATCAGGTTCGGCAGGTAGTTGACGATGTGCGTGACGAGCAGCGAGAACGGATTGGAGACCGCGTACAAGTTGAGCACGTTGAAGATACCCACCGCGGTGACGAGCAGCACGAGCCAGAACAGCCCGCCGGCGATGATGCGCTCGACGCACGCGCCCTGGCCGGTGCTGTCGCTGATCCGCTTGTCGACCTTCAGCGCGCTGAGCAGGCGCAGCGCGCCGGCCCGCACCACCACCGCGATCAGCCAGCCGATCACCAGGATGCCGATCGCGCCGGCGATCTTGGGCAGGTATCCGCCTAGCGTGCTCTGCAGCGACGTGATGAAGCTGGAAGCATCCATTTCTTCTTCTCCCGAAAACGTGGTGTTGCGATTGAACATCGACGAACTACCTGCGTACTTCGAAAAGCGTGCGGCCCTGTCCGAGCAACTTACCCGAGAAAAATGACGCGATCACCCGATTTCACCGTCTTTAACTTTAGTCATTGATTGCGGAGGGGCAAGACCCCATTTCGGCGAAAATAAAAAGGGGCGGATTCAGGACGGCTACGCATTTCCGCAAGATTTGTCCATCGCGCCCGTGCTACCGTGGTTTCCGTTCTCGCCCCGGACCCGTCGATGACAGCCGAAACGAAAACCGACCGCCCCGCGTGGCGCCGCTATGCGGCAAGCGTGGCGCGCGTTCACGAAACCATCCTCGCGCACCTCGATGGCCCGCTCGACCTGAACCGGCTCGCCGAAGTCGCGTGCCTGTCGCCGTATCACTGGCAACGCGTGTACCGCGCGCTGTACGGCGAGTCGATCGTGCTGACGATACGGCGGATGCGCATCGTGCGCGCGTCCGAGGATCTCGTGTGCACCGCGCGGCCGATCGACGAGATCGCGCGGCGCGCGGGCTACGGTTCGGCGCGCGCGTTCGCGCGGGCATTCCGCGACGCCTAGGGCGTGGCGCCCGCGTAGCACCGGCGCACGGGCGTGCACCGGCCGATCTACCCGCTACAGAGAGGAGAGGAAGACATGTTCAAGCAAGAGGTCGAGATCCGGCGCCTGCCGGAACTGCGTGGCTACGCGGTGGCGCATGCCGGCGCTTACCTGAAGGTCGGCGATGCGTTCGGGCGGATCGGCGCGTGGGTCGGACAGCACGGGCTGGTCGGCCCGGGCGCGAAGATGATCGGCATTTTCTACGACGATCCGGACACGACGCCCGAAGCGCAGTTGCGCGCGAAGGCGTGCTTCATGCCGGCCGACGGCGCGCCGGACGTCGAGCCCGCGCCGCCGGTCGAACGCGCGACGGTGGCCGGCGGCGAGTACGCGGTGCTGCTGCATACGGGGCCGTATGCGGACCTGAAGACGGCCTACCAGTGGCTCTACGGCGACTGGCTGCGTCACTCGGGCCGCGAAGCCGCCGACGCGCCGCCGTTCGAGCTGTACCTCAACACGCCGATGGATGCGGCGCCGGCCGACCTGCGCACCGAGATCTACCTGCCGTTGCGCTGATCGACAGGCCGCCGGGCCCGCCGTGAAACGACGCGCGCCGGCCGACGATCATGCGCGCAGGCATGTTAAGTCGCCTGCGTCCCGCACCCGGAACAGAAACGCGCGTCGGCCGCCAGCGCCGTGTGGCAACGGCTGCAGGCCCGGCTGCGTTGGGCCGCGCCGCACTGCGCGCAGAAGCGCGCATCGGCCGCATTCAGCGCGCCGCAGCCCGCGCAGGCGAGCTGGCTCAGCGGCAGGTTGCCGCCCTGGCCGCCCTGGCCGCCGTTGGTCGCATCGGCCGCCTGCCAGCCCCAGCCGTGGCGATCCCGGCCGCGTGCATCGTGGCCGCCGTGCCCGTCACGACGCTGGCCGCCGTGATGCCCGCCGCCGTGGCCACCGCTGCCGTGCCCGCCGCCATGACCACTGCCGTGGCCGCCCAGGATCCGTTTCAGAAAGCTCATCGCCCGCTCCTCAACGCTTGGCCGGTGCGCCGCCGAACGCCCCGGAGGACGACAGCAGCCGCAAGCCGTTGGCCACGACGATCAGGCTCGCGCCCGCGTCGGCAAAGACCGCCATCCACATCGTGCCGAGCCCCGCGACCGTGAGGCCGAGGAACACGACCTTCACGCCGAGCGCGAAGCCGATGTTCTGCACCAGCACGCGGTGCGTCGCACGCGACAGCCGCACGAATGCGGGAATCTTGCGCAGGTCGTCGTCCATCAGCGCGACGTCGGCCGTCTCGATCGCGGTGTCCGTGCCCATCGCGCCCATCGCGAAGCCGATGTCGGCACGCGCGAGCGCCGGCGCATCGTTGATCCCGTCGCCGACCATCCCGACCGCACCCGCGCCGCCGGCCGACAGCGCCTCGACCGCCGCGAGCTTGTCTTCCGGCAACTGGTTGCCGCGCGCGTCGTCGATGCCGGCCTCCTGCGCGATCGCCTGCGCGGTGTGCGGGTTGTCGCCCGTCAGCATCGCGGTGCGGATGCCGAGCGCGTGCAGATCGGCGATCGCTTCGCGGCTCGTGTCCTTGATCGTGTCGGCCACCGCGAAGATGCCGAGCACGCGCACGTCGTCGACCAGCACCACGACGCTCTTGCCCTGGCGCTCCAGCGCGTCGAGCTTCGCTTCGAGGGCCGTCGAGCAACGCTCCAGCTCCTCGACGAGCCGATGGTTGCCGAGCCAGTAGCGCGTGCCGTCGATCGTGCCGCGCACGCCGCGCCCGACAATCGCTTCGAAGTCCTGCACATCGGCGAAGGCCGTCGTGCCGGCATCGCGCGCCGCGGCCGCGATCGCCTGCGACACCGGGTGATCGGAGCGCGCCGCGAGGCTCGCGCCGAGATGCCGCACGCGCGCCGCATCGGCGTCGTCCGCATGCAGGTCGAAGTCGGTCTGCACCGGCTTGCCGTGCGTGATCGTGCCGGTCTTGTCGAGCGCGAGCCACGCGAGCTTGCGCCCTTCTTCCAGGTAGACGCCGCCCTTCACGAGAATCCCGCGCCGCGCGGCCGCCGCGAGCCCCGACACGATCGTCACCGGCGTCGAGATCACCAGCGCGCACGGGCACGCGATCACGAGCAGCACCAGCGCGCGGTAGATCCAGTCCTGCCACGCACCGCCCATGACGATCGGCGGCACCACCGCGACCAGCAATGCAACCGCGAACACGATCGGCGTGTAGACGCGCGCGAACTGGTCGACGAAGCGCTGCGTCGGCGCCTTCGCGCCCTGCGCTTCCTCGACCGCGTGGATGATCCGCGCGAGCGTCGAGTTCGCCGCGACGGCCGTCACGCGGTATTCGAACGAGCCCGATTCGTTGATCGTGCCCGCGTACACGGCGTCGCCGGTCGCCTTTTCGACGGGCAGGCTCTCGCCGGTGATCGGCGCCTGGTTGACCGTCGAGCGGCCCGCGACGACCTCGCCGTCCAGCCCGATCCGCTCGCCCGGTTTCACGCGGACGACCGCGCCGAGCGCAACCTGCGCGGCCTCGATCGTGCGCCACGCGCCGTCGGCCTGCCGCACGGTCGCGGTGTCCGGCGCGAGCTGCATCAGGCCCTGGATCGCATTGCGCGCGCGGTCGAGCGACTTCGCCTCGATCAATTCGGCGATCGTGAACAGCACCATCACCATCGCGGCTTCCGGCCACTGGCCGATCGCCATCGCGCCCGTCACCGCGATGCTCATCAGCGCGTTGATGTTCAGGTTGCCGTTGCGGATCGCGATCCAGCCCTTCTTGTACGTGGTGAGCCCGCACGCGAGCACCGCGGCAAGCGCGAGCGCCGCCGCGAGCCATACCGGCAGCCCGGCCCACGTCGCGCCTTCGGATGCGATCGCGGCGACGCCGGCCAGCGCCAGCGGCCACCACGGCTTCGCGGGCGCGTCGGCGACGCGCGCCGCCGGTGCGCCGGCCGTCGCGGCCTCGGGCGTCATCCCGAGCGTGCGGATCGCGCTTTCGATCGCCGGCTGCGCGCCGGGCACGTGCTCGACGGTCAGCATCCGCTGCATCAGGTTGAATTCGAGCGCCGACACCTCGTCCATCCCGCCGAGCTTCTTGCGGATCAGCGTTTCCTCGGTCGGGCAGTCCATCTGCATGATCCGGAACGCGGAGCGCACATGACCCGACGCGGTCGCCTGCGCGACCGGCAGCGGCGCGAGCGTCAGCGCGGCAGGCGCGCAGCAGTCGCCGGCCGCGTGGTCGTGGTCGTGGTCGTGGTCGTGGTCGTGGTCGTGACCGGCATGGTCATGCGCGGCGTGGTCGTGCGAACACGTCGCGCCGTGCTGATGCGCGTCGTCGTGCGAATGATCGTGATCATGGTCGCGGCCGCGCGAGGCAACCTCGCCGTGCGCGCGCTCGTCGGCCGCCGGCGCCGCATCGGCAACGGTCGCCGTCTGCGTGTCGCGCGGGTCGGCGCAGCATGCATCGGCGCCGTCGGCATGACGGTGTCGCGGGTCGCGGGTACGCTGGGCGTCGGTCATGACAACCTCCTCAATGGCTTTCAATGGCTTGACGGAGTACAGTTAACACCCTGAAGCCACTACAAGGTCAACCCTTACACGGGAGAAAGGCATGAAGATTGGCGAACTGGCCAAAGCGGCCCGCTGCACCCCCGAGACGATCCGTTTCTACGAAAAAGAGGGGCTGATGCCGGATGCGGAGCGCACCGACTCGAACTACCGCAACTACACCGACGTGCACGTCGAACGGCTGCGCTTCATCCGCAACTGCCGCGCGCTCGACATGGCGCACGACGAAATCCGCGCGCTGCTGCGGCTCACCGACACGCCGGCCGACCGCTGCGATTCGATCAATTCGCTGCTCGACGATCACATCGGACACGTCGACGCGCGCCTCGCGGAACTCACGCATCTGCGCGACCAGCTCACCGAATTGCGCCGCCAGTGCGTCGGCGAACATTCGGTCGAGGATTGCGGCATCGTGCATGGTCTCGCGACGATGGAAACCGTCGCGCCGGCCGCGAAGCGATCGCACCTCGGCTGAAACCCTTGTGAAATAAGATAGTCTGGTTGAGAATAGTTATATTCTAACTAGATATAATTTAACTATTCATGTCTACGAGTCGTCCGTCCCCGCTCGCGCTGGCCGTCCTTGCGACGCTCACCGAAACGCCGATGCATCCGTACGGGATGTTGCAGCAACTGAAGGCCCGCGGATACGACGAAGTCGTCAACGTGCGGCAGCGCACGAGCCTCTACCAGACGATCGACCGGCTGCTGCGCGACGGGCTGATCGCCGTGCACGACACCGAGCGCGACGGGGCATTTCCGGAACGCACGCTGTATGCGCTGACCGAAGCCGGGCACACGGCGGGGCAGGCGTGGCTGCATGCGCTGCTCGCGGAGCCCGCGCGCGAATTCCCGGTGTTCGGCGCCGGTCTCGCGTTCCTGCCGCTGCTCGACGCCGACGACGCGCGCCACCAGCTCGAGCTGCGGATCGCGCGGCTCGACGCCGAGCGCGAACGGCTGGAAGGGCTGCGGGCCACCGCGCAGGCCGACCAGGTGCCGCGCCTGTTCCTGCTGCAGAACGAACATGCGCTGGTGTTGCTCAATGCGGAGCTCGACTGGACGCGCAGCGTCGTCGAACACCTGAAGATCGGCGCGCTGCGCTGGGTGGACGGCTGACGTACCTATCTCGCCGGTCGCTTCCCGTCGGTCACGGGAATCGACCGCGTCAAAGCACCTTGCCGGGATTGAGGAGGCCGTGCGGGTCCAGCGCGGCCTTCAGGCGCCGCATCAGCCCGATTTCCGCGTCGCTGCGCGTATGCGCGAGATAAGCGCGCTTGAGCACGCCGATCCCGTGCTCGGCCGATACCGAGCCGCCCATGTCGCGCACCACCGCGTACACGCCGTGATCGAGCGCCTCGAGGTCCGCCGCGGTTATCCCGGCCAGCGATACGCCGATATGCACGTTGCCGTCGCCGACATGACCGAAGAACAGGCACGTGACGTCCGGCCAGCGCGCCCGCAGCGCCGCCTCGCAGCGCCCGGCGAACGTGCCGAGCTCGCCCGTCGGCAAGCTCACGTCGAAATTGACGAGATGCGGCAGCGCATCGATCGCCAGGCCTTCGCGCAACGTCCACAGGTCGCGCGCCTGCCGCTCCGACGTCGCGAGCACCGCGTCGTCCACCAGCCCCGCGTCGAACCCCGCCGCGAGGCCCGATTCCAGCGCCTGGCGCGCATCGCCGCCCGGCGCGCTCGTCGCGCATTCGATCAGCACCGCGAAGCCGCCTTCGCCCGCGAACGGCGCCGTGACGTCCGGCGTGTGACGCGCGACGTAGTCGTAGAACGCCGGCCACATCGCCTCGAAGCTGACGACTTCCGGCAGCGTGCGCACGCGGTTCCACAGCTCGACCACCGCGTCGTAGTCGCGCACGCGGCACAGCGCGGTGGCCGGCGCCGCGAGCAGCGGGTGCAGCCGCAACACCGCGCGCGTGACGACGCCGAGCGTCCCCTCGCTGCCGATGAACAGCTGCTTCAGGTCATAACCCGCGTTGTTCTTCAGCATGCGGTTCATCGACGAGACGATCGTGCCGTCCGCGAGCACGGCTTCGAGCCCGAGCACCTGCTCGCGCATCATCCCGTAGCGGATCGCGCGCGTGCCGCCCGCATTGGTCGCGAGCATGCCGCCGATCTGGCATGAACCCCGCGCGCCGAGATCGACGCCGAACGTGAAGCCCGCCGCTTCCGCGGTTTCCTGCACCGTCTGCAGCAGCGTCCCGGCGCGCACGGTCATCGTGCCGGACGCCGCGTCGATCGCTTCGATACCGGCAAAACGTTCCATCGACAGCACGACCTCGCCGCCGAGCGCGACCGCGCCACGCGCGAGCCCGGTCAGTCCGCCCTGCGGCACGACCGGCAGCCCGAGCCGCGTGCACAGCGCGAGCGTGCGCGACACGTCGTCGACGCTGCGCGGGCGCACCAGCGCGCGCGGCCGCACGCCGGCCGGCTCGTTGTACGCGGTGAAGTAACGCGGATCGATCTCGGCGGAACGCGTAACCAGCGCATCGCCCAGTTCCGCGACGAGCACGGCGTCGGGCGCCTCGCCCGGCTGCGCGCCGCCGCGCGGTTCGCCGCCCGCGGCCGCCGTCTCCCGGTTCTGCATCGTGCGGCCCGCTTACTTGGTCGAAATATCGATATCGCCGAAATACTTCAGGCCGAGCGACTTCACCGTGCCGTCCGCCTTCAGCTTGTCGATCGCCGCGTCGAGCTTCGCCTTCAGTGCGTCGTCGCCCTTGCGCAGGCCGAATGCGATCCCGCTGCCGAGGATCCTGTCGTCGTGCACCGGCTGGCCGACGAACGAGAAGCCCTTGCCGTCCGGGCGCGACAGGAAGCCGCGCTGGCCGGACGGTGCGAGCACGAGCGTCGCGTCGAGGCGGCCCGCCACGAGATCCGCGTACGCCTGGTTCTGATCCTGGTACGCGACGATCGCGACGCCCGCCGGTTCCCAGTGCGCCTTCGCGAAGGTTTCCTGGATCGATGCCTGCAGCACGCCGACGCGCTTGCCCTTCAGCGATTCGGGCGTCGGCAGCAGGCCGCTGCCGGTGCGCGCGATCAGCTGGGTCGGCACGCGATAGATGATCGTCGTGAAGTCGATCGCCTGGCGCCGCTGCTCGGTCGCGTTCATCGCCGAATTGATCGCGTCGAACTTGCGGCCCTTCAGTGCGGGAATCAGCCCGTCGAACGACGTCTCGACCCATTTGCACGACAGCTTCGCCGTCTGGCAGACGGCATTGCCGACGTCGATGTCGAAGCCCTGCAGGTCGCCGTTCGGCGCTTTCGATTCGAACGGCGGGTATTGCGCTTCAAGGCCGAAACGCAGCGTCTGCGCGTCGGCGAGCGCCGCGCCGGAGCCGATTGCGCAAGCAAGTGCGAACGCGAGTTTCAGGGTGGCCGTGTGCTTCATCGTGATCTCCAGTGTCTGGTCGATGCGACGGGCCCGTCGCCGGGTGCCCGTCGCCGGTTTTCCTACAGCGAACGCAGCCGCCGCGCGCCTTCGACCAGCGTCGCGTCGTCCTTCGAAAAACTGAGCCGGATCACGCCGGCATCGGTGCCGTCGGTGTAGAACGCCGACAGCGGAATCGTCGCGACACGCGCGTCGCGGATCAGGCGCAGCACGAAATCGCTATCGCTTTCGTCCGAGAAGTGACGGAAGCGCGCGAGCATGAAGAACGAGCCTTCGCTCGGCAGCAGTTCGAAACGCGAACCGGCCAGCTCGCGCGCGAGCAGGTCGCGCTTGGCCTGGTAGAACGCCGACAGGCCGAGATAGCTGTCCGGCCGCGCGAGGATCTCCGCGAACGCGACCTGCATCGGCGTGTCGGCCGAGAACACCATGAACTGGTGGACCTTGCGGATCTCGTCCATCAGTTCGGCCGGCGCGAGGCAATGGCCGACCCGCCAGCCGGTCACGTGGAACGACTTGCCGAACGACGACACGATCACGCTGCGCTCGGCCAGCTCGCGGTGGCGCGCGACGCTCTGGTGCTGCGCGCCGTCGAACACGACGTGCTCGTAGACCTCGTCGGACAGCACGACGATGCCCGTATCGCGCGTGAGCTGCGCGAGCCGGTCGAGATCGTCGGCCGAGAACACGGTCGCGGTCGGGTTGTGCGGCGTGTTGACGATGATCATCCGCGTGCGCGGCGTGATCGCGGCAGCCACTTCGTCCCAGTTCACGCGGAAATGCTCGGGCGACAGCTTGATCGCGACCGGTGTCGCGCCCTGCAGCCGCACGATCGGCGCATAACTGTCGAACGACGGCTCGAAGTAGATCACCTCGTCGCCCGGATGCACGAGCGCGCTGATCGCCGCGTAGAGCCCCTCGCTCGCGCTCGCGATCACCGTGATCTCGGTCGCCGGGTCGTAGCGCGCGCCGTACAGCGCTTCCGTCTTCTCGGCGAGCCGCTCGCGCAGCGCCATCACGCCGGCCATCGGCGCGTACTGGTTGTGCCCGTCGCGCATCGCGCGCGCGACGCCTTCGACGAGCGCCGGATCGGGCGCGAAATTCGGCGCGCCCTGCGACAGGTTCAACGCGTCGTGTTGGGCAGCCAGTTGGCCGATCACCGTGAAGATCGTCGTCCCGACGTCGGGCAGTTTCGAACGGGGCGCGGTGGCGCTTCGCATGACTCCTCCTTCTGATGTCCTTCGGGCGGGCCCGCGTCACGCGCGGCCCTCCGTCTGCCGCATGATTTAGCCCGAGCCAATATCGGCGGACAATCGAAAGTTCGTCATGGCGTCCATGCATTTTCCTCATGGCTCACCGGGAGAAGCACGCAACGGCAAGGCTGGTGGGCGGGCCCGACATGCGAATCAGGCATTTCCCGTGGCGCTACGCATCCGCCGCCGCCAGGTACGCGAGCAGCACGGCCCGCAGTTCGCGGCGCTGCGCGGCGAAATCGAGCGCGGGCCCGAGCGTCAGCAAGGCCTGCGACAGCCCGCCGTAGCAGATCGTCTGGGCCATCCGCGCGAGCCCGTCGAGCCGCGCGGCCGGCGGCGGATCGGCCGCCTGGGCCAGCGCGTCGCGCCACAGCGCGACATACGCGTCGTAATGCCGGCGGTACGCGGCCAACGGCGAGACCTGCCGCTCCAGCACGAACAGCGCGCCCCACAGCGCCGCATCGGCGGCGATCGCGTCGACCTGCAGGTCGACCAGCGCGGCGGCGAGTTCGGCCCGCGGTGCGCCGCGCAGCCGCTCGGCCGCATCGCGCAACCGGTCGGCCAGCGCCTGCACGCGACGGTGGATGCAGAGCGCCGCAAGGCTCTGCTTGTCGCCGAAATACTCGTAGAAGGTGCCGATGCTCACGCCCGCGATGGCCGCGATCTCGCGGATCGTCGCCTTTGCATAGCCGCGTTCGAGCAAAAGCTGAACGAACGCCTGCTGCAGCGCATCGGAGCTCGCCTGCGCGCGCGACTGGCGCGGCCGGCGGCGCAATGCGGGCGCGGGTTGCGCCGCCGGCTGGCCGGGCGGCGCCGGAACCTGAACATGTCGCGGCGGCATATTTGCTACTCTGAAATCGGCAGGGAATACGTTTTACCGGGCGCCCGAAGCCGTGCCGAAGCGCGCGCCGCGCGGCATGGCGCCGGCTGCCCGCGAAGCATGAGACCGGAGACACACGCGATGACCGAATCGACTCACGCCGTCACGAACCAGGTCGACGAACTGGTCGACTATAACCTCTTCGCGACGGATCTCGCGCTACGCGACGCGCTCGCCCGGGCAGGCGCCGACTGGGCCATGCCGCAGCTCGACGCGTACGGCGCCTGGCTCGGCCGCGCCGACACCGCGCGGCTCGCCGACGAAGCGAACCGCCACGCGCCGGAACTGAACACGTTCGACCGGCGCGGCCGCCGCATCGACCGCGTCGATTTCCACCCGGCCTGGCACGCGCTGCTCGGCCGGTACCGCCACGAAGGCTTCGTGTCGCTCGCGTTCCGCGAGTCGCGCCGCGGCCGCTGGGCCGCGACCGCCGCCGGCTTCTACCTGCACGGCCAGATCGAGGCCGGCACGCTGTGCCCGGCCACGATGACGCAGGCCGCGATTCCCGTGCTGCAGAAGGAACCGGCGCTGTGGGGCCTGCTGCGCGACAAGCTCTATAACGACGATTACGATCCGCGCGACGTGCCGGTCGCCGACAAGCGCTCGATCTGGTTCGGCATGGGCATGACCGAGAAACAGGGCGGCTCCGACGTGCGCGCGAACACGACGCTCGCCACGCCGGTCGGCGCGGGCGGGCGCGGCGCCGAATACCGGTTGCGCGGCCACAAGTGGTTCTTCTCCGCGCCGATGTGCGACGCGCACCTCGTCGTCGCACGCACCGAGGCCGGCAGCCCGTCGTGCTTCTACGTGCCGCGCTGGCGACCGGACGGCACGAAGAACGCGGTCGAGATCCAGCGGCTGAAGAACAAGGTCGGCAACCGCAGCAACGCCAGCAGCGAGATCGAG
>NZ_JAAGPK010000160.1:0-18340 GCF_017104685.1 Burkholderia sp. Tr-20355
GCGAGTCGGTCCCACCCCTTCCCATCCCGAACAGGACCGTGAAACGACTCTACGCCGATGATAGTGCGGATTCCCGTGTGAAAGTAGGTAATCGTCAGGCTCCCTAAGCCAGAAACCCCCGCCCGAAAAGGCGGGGGTTTTTGCATTGGTGCGGCGCAAATGTGCGCGGAACAGATAAGGCTCGATTTAATTAGAGCCAGACGGCGTCACTCGCTTGCCAGGAATTCTTGCTGGCTGGCGATCAGCGAGGCGCCACATGCAGTCTTCATCCCGTCTAGCGCAACGGCGCGGCCTTCAATCGTGTACTGGCTGGAGCCCTGAACGATCGGGTAGGCACCTTGGCATTTCGGGCACAGGACCATATGGCCAACACCAGATGCCGGTCGGCCGTTCAAGTTCGAAAGGCCGAAGCCGTCGAGCACTGTGCCGCCGTGATCCGTTGTGTCGCCTTTTCGGATAATAGGTTTCATCGAAGAGCCTTGGGAAGTGGACTATTTCGGTATTCTTACTAAGCTCACCGACTTCGGGCGGCGAGCTGCGGAGCGGGATCCCCGAGTGCACCACGTTGATTCGGATCGCTCAACTCGAACCCCCAAATTCGGTTTCGATCGAAAAACGCTGATCAAAATATCTCACGCAGCAGGCTGGCAGCATCTGTTGCCAAGTCGGGATCTTGGTGCCGCCACTCGATTCGGCTCATCTCGTCTAGAAAATCAATGATGCAATTTCGCTGATCTTTTGCATACGTCTTCGAAATTTCATCGAGCCAGTCGCTCGCCCCACCTGTTGCCATTCGGTGCAATTTGTAGACAAGAGAATCGGGGATATTGTCCGCCTCGTCGTACTCATATGTAGCTATCTTCATGAACAACGGAAGAAAAAAAGCAAACGCTTTCGGCTTCATAAAAGTGAGGCAAGCCGACTCGTCGCATTCGTAGTCTTCTCTTAATTGTTTGAGCGTTATTTCGAAGCGCTTCTTTCCTCGAAAAAAATCGTCGACAGCACATGACTCGATCCCAGATCTGTCTGTGATCGGCTCTCCATTCGGGAAGGGATCGTTTGGAAAAGTTGAGAAATTCAAGCTCATTTTAGTAATCCCTCGCACTTCGCAACATTCGCCCAGGCTTCGAGTGCTTCGTTACGGTGGTTGGCGTCTCCACCCGCGAAGCACTTTTTGTTGATCAGGTCTCGCGCCATCGCACATTCCCGGTTGTTTTCGCGCATCTGCAGAATGGTCGGCTGGTCCATGTTAGCCTTACACGCTCTGGGGCGCTTGCACGCACGGTTGACCTCATCCTGGAGCCTGCGATGTTCGCCCGGGGAGCAATTGCCCGGCGGTTGTATTGTGTCTGCGATCGGACTGACTTTGTTCCCGGCTTTGTCCGATGATACGGAAGACGCCATCCAGACGAACACGCCAATCCCCGCCAATGTGCCAACTGCGGCACCAATTATCGTGCCGATTCCGGGAAAGACTGCCGTCCCTGCAGCTGCACCCATTTCAGCGCCAGCGGGAATCGACAGCAGGCCGATCGGATCGATTGCCATGGAGGGGCGGCTGTCGGCATAGGCATATTTATTGGGGCCTGCGAGCAAACCGAGAGGATCCTGATTGATATATCTGCCGGCCTCCGGATCGTAATAGCGGTGACGGTTGTAGTACAACCCGGACTCTGCATCGTGATACTGACCCGGAAACCGAATCGGATTGTCGATTTTCGCGACAACTTGTTGGCCACACCGCCCGTAACCGTCGAAGTCTGCAGCCCAGACGACTTCGCGCTCGTCGTCGACGAGTTCCTGTGGCGCGCCGAGATGATCGCTCAGATAGTGGTAGCACTTGCCATTCGCCAGTTGTGCCAGCGGTCCACGGTGATCAGGGTGCGGAACATAGGTAACGAGCGTGTCACCTCGTGTGCTCGTGCCGGCATGTACTTCCTGCAACATCCAATCGTTGTCCCATACGAACAACGTCATGCGCGATGCCTGCCCGGCCGGCGTGTGAATTTTGGCGATTCGGCGTCCCAAGGCGTCGTAACGATATTCAGTGTGGTCGCCATTGACGTGGTCGACACCAATCAGCTGATGAGCAGCATCATAGCGATAGCGCGTGACATTCGGTGGTAGAGCTGTCTCGTTCGGCTCGGAGGCATTGTGTCGTGGCAAAAGTCGCTCAAGAATACCCGACGCCGCTTTGACGACAGGTTTGTCCGATATGACCTGTGCCGTACGTGATGCCTGGTTCCCGTGACCGTCGTAAGTAAAGTGGAGCAGCGTTTGAGTGGATACCTCAGACGTGACAAATTGGTGCAGTCGATCCCCGGCCACACTTTGTACGCCTTCCACAAACGGAACACTCGGAGAGCTGCTCGACATCAGTCTAGCGATCAAATTTCCTGTGGAATCGTAGCGAAACGACTCATTTTTCACATTGAGAATGGTTTCCCCCCGTTCGCGTGCAATACCCAGCAGTTGCGAAAGAGGATCGTAGCTATAGTGCTTGGCACCTCGCCATGCATCGTGCAAATCGGTTAATTGTCCGGCTGCGTCGTAGCGCCACGCCCGCCACGGACGCGCGTCCGCTCGTGGTTGACCTTGCGAATCAAGATCCTGAAGCTGTTGCGACGCGAGTTGTCCGGAGTCGGTATAAGCGAATAGCTGAGCGATTGAACCCTGTACATTGGTGACCGTGCGGTGTAGCGCATCTCGCTCGAAGCTCGCAAGCGGAGCACCGTCAAGCAGCACGCCGTGAATGTGGCCGCTTCCATACCGCTGCCATGTCAGAATGCCAACCCCGGGTAGGTGCGTCTCGCTGCGATTTCCGACTGCATCAAGTCGATGTTGAAGGCGCCAAACACGACCGTGATGTGCTTGAACTTCGGCAGTACGTCGCCCGGCTGCATCGTACTCGTAGGTTATTTGCGATACGGCGCCAGCCTCTCGATGGTGATAGGCCTGTTTAAGCAGACCTCGCTCGTCATAACTGAAAGTACTCAGCGTGTTGTCGCTCAGTTGGCGACCGATCATCTGACCGAGATTGTCGTATATCAGCGTCGTGCGAAGTTGTCCGTCGTTACCACAATCGATCTGCTCGATCAGTTCGCCGGCGACGTTGAATCGAAATTGTTGGCGCCGACCATCGAACCCGCTCTGCTCGATGATGCGTCCCATTTGGTCGTACGCAAAGGTGCCACGTTCGCCCTTGGGGTTCGTCAGTGCGGTGAGCTTGCCGCGCTCATCGTACTCGAATCGATATGAGCCACCCATCGCATCGATTATGCTGAGTGGCCGATCATAGGCATCCCATCCAACTCGCGTAACGCGACCGAGCGGATCGGTATAAGCGACCGGCCGGCCAGCTTTATCGTACGTGGTGCGCCAGCATCCGAGTCCGGCAGGTTCGATTGCAGTCGTGTTGCCGGCAGCGTTGCCGAGAACCTTGGTCGTTTGCCCTAACGCATTCGTCGTGCTTGTTTGGCGCCCGAAGTCGTCGTATGCGTATTGAGTCTTGAAGCCTGAGCAATCGGTACGCACAAGGAGTTGACCCGCATCGTTCCAGAGCATGTGCGTCACATTGCCGAGCTCGTCGGTTTGAGCAACGGGCAGCCCTTTTTCGTAGACCGTCGAGGTTGCATTTCCCAACGGATCGATTGCCTTGACTAGGTGCCCGCTTGCATCGTACTCACGCTGCCAAATTTGGCCAGCTGGATCAGTTATTCGAGTAGGTAAGTTGTGCTCGTTGTATTCGATTCGCGTTAGATGGCCAGCTGCGTTGCGAATCGCGATGGGGTTTCCGTGTAGGTCACTGATGACTTGGGTCTTGCGGCCTAAAGGATCGACTCGACCTGACACATTGCCCGTTTCGTCAAATTCAATGTGTTCAGTGCTGCCATCCGGATGAGTGATCTGATCGACCGCCCATAGTCCGTTGTATCGGTAGGTTGTCGTTTGGCCTGCCGCATCGGTGACACGAGTGATCTGCGCAGCAGGCAGATAGTCGAACCGGGTGTCCCGCGTAATATCGTGTTTGTCGCTGTTTCCAACGGTATAAGCATATGTTCGAACACAGCGTGCGTATGGCGTATCACCGTCCCATTCCGAGGCAAACACTGCGCCGGCGGGCGTTTCATAGCTTGTGAGGAGATGGTTCGCGTAGCTGTACCGCCAGGTCTGACCTCTGCGGTCTACCGCCTTACTCAGATTACCTTCGTCGTCGTACTGATAAGCAGCCAACTTTCTTTTTGAATCGCCATGCTTATCTAGCAGATGTACTTCGATAATTCGCCCCTGATCATCGTGTGTGCACGCGACCACATGAACGTTATTGCGAACTTCTTGCAAGCTACCCATTGTTGTGTACTTGAAAGTAAGCGCCTGTCCGTCACGAGTTTCGGAACACCGGAGCAGATGTCGATTCGGATCTACTGGATGTGGCTCATAGGTTTCGACAAGCCCATTCGGAAAGCGGACTTCATACGTTGGCTGGTTTGCTCGATCCTCAAGTCGCGCAAGGGTGTATTTTTCGAGCGGATGAAAGTGTTCTTGTCCCGCCTCGAGAAACGGGAAGTGCAGTTGTCGACCGTCAAAATCGACATAGATCACCTTCCGGGTGCCGTCCGGTGACGTACGCACATGGACCTCCGTAGCGTATTGCAACTTCCACGCGACGCCAAAGCTACCATTTCGCTGATCGGCACTGCGATATCGCCGATTCCACTGGATCGGCACTCGCCCCGGCAAAGTGAAGTCGTCGTGAGTGAGAAGCTTTTGCCCTGTCGCAACATCGACAGGATGCGCAGACTGGGTCTTCTTCGCGCATTCCGCGCAGTCTGCTTCGGTGACGGGAGCGAGACCTCGCGCACTTCCGCCGCTTTGCGTGACCGGGCCATCGAGGTAGATTCCCTTGCCCTTCAGGTGAATGCCTGCGGCGTCAATGGTGATCGTGCCACCCGGGCCAATCAACTGAGCTGTTGACGCGCCAGAAAGGCTTGCCTGACCTTGATCGGTGATCCGGATCTGGTTGCTGTCCGAGCTCTGGACAGGGGCCGGAATTTGCGGACTGAAGTCCGGTGAAATATCGAGGGGCTTTTCCTGATCCCGTTTAACCGCATCTCCAACGGCTTTGCCACGCACCGTTACGGCGTACGTATGGCCCACATGTGAGGTCCAGTCTTGCACCACTCGGTCGACACGGCTTAGCCCAACGGTGGTAGCCATTTCCAGCACGACATTTCGCAAATAGAGGCCGCCAACATTGACGTTATACGCGAGCCCGACATTGAGCATCTTGCCGAGTCCCACGCTTTGTACGGATGCGAGGCCGACTGTTTCGAACTTGACGCCGCCAGTGGAAAGCGTCCAGTTCCGGCCAATCTTCACGCTCTCGTCGTTGCCGATCGACTTGTCGCGGTCGTTGCCTACTGAGTGCGATTCGTCATTTTCGACTTCGATGCGCTGGTCCTTCTCGGCATGCAGCCAGACTTCTTCTTGACCCTTCCGGTCTTCGAACCGCAGTGCATTCGCCGTGTCGGAACTTCCGCCCTTTGTCGATCGCGTCAGAATCCCGCTTTGCGTTGCATTGGCTGGGAGTTGCCACGGCGGCATGTTTTGCGCGTTATAGACGGACGAGATGATCAGCGGGCGATCAGGGTTTCCGTCACCGAATACGATGACTACTTCGTCGCCGATTCTGGGCAACTGGATCATGCCGAAGCCACCGCTCGCCCACGGCTGAGAGACACGAACCCAACACGAGCTCGCGTGATTTTTCTTGCCCAGCCGGTCCCAATGAAACTGGACCTTCACCCGGCCGAGTTCATCTGTGTAGATTTCTTGTCCCTGAGGGCCGACGACAATCGCGGTCTGGATCCCATGAATGACAGGATGTGCAATTGTCCGCAGCGGTCGATACGGGATCTTCTTGCGGATGCATTTGAATTCGTTCGAATAGGTCGCGACGCCGGGCTGTGCCTGGTAGTTGTTCGTTCCGTGATGCCGGATCGACGTTAGCAGGAACTGGCGGTCTTCCGGCTGCGAACGCTCGTGATCGTAGTGATCCTCGATCTGGATGTAACGGTCCAGTGCAAGGCGCCGACAGTAGCTTTTGCCGACGAAAATCTTGCTATGTGCCGCCAGCGCTTCGGTACGGAACCGCGCGAGCTGTTCACCGCGATCGCTATCCGGGAAGCCGTGTGCACCGAGGTAGTCATAGACCTCGTAGTTCTCGACGTCACCCTGATTGATGCCGGTGTCATCCTGGGCCTGCCGCCTTGCTCCCGGCGCTTTGTAGTCCACTGTCTTGAGCGTCGCACTTCCGGAGGTAAGTTGGCGGCGGGCCGCGAACGACGTGATGACCTGTTCGTTGTCGAGAATCTCGTCGGTCGAGTAGCGCAAAGCAGCGCTACGACCGGGGATCGGCTGCGCGTTGACAGACGTATCGCTGATGATCAACTTGTGGGCGTCTTTCGCATGCTCGAAGTAGAAGAACAGCCCTTCCTCCTGCATCAGCCGCAGTGCAAACGCTAGATCCGTTTCCTTGTATTGCGTGCAGTAGCTGCGATTCGCTGTCGGCTTTTGCACGCGGAACTCGACGTCGCCGAACTTTCGATATCGATGGAGTACGGCGTCGAGGATTTCCTCGACCGTCTGCTCCTGGAAGATGCGAATGTCCTGGCGACGGCCCATGAAAGCGATCCAGGGGCGAGCGATGGCCACGTATGTTGCGAGACCGCCGTCGGTGCCGGTGTGCTCGAAATCCGTAACATAGCCCTGGAAATAACGTTCCTCCGAGCTGGCGGTCGCGTCAGTGAGCTGCAGGGTGATCGTGACAGGCTTGCCGATCAACTTCTTGAGCTCAATGTTGGGGTCCTGCGATGCGAGCTTAAGATTGATTTCGAACAGCTGGCCGAGCGCTTCGTCACAGTCGAACTCGGTCAGTACGAGCTCGGAACGGCCGGAAAGCGGTGTCGCAATCGTGAATAATCGATTGGTTTGAAGCGCGAAAAACTGCTTCGCGATCTCGGAAAGGGAGAACGAAGACATTAGCGGCCCTGGAATCTGGTTAATCGTTTGCGCAGATCGTACCGCAATGTTTCAGATAGGGGGAAGTATTACCGGGTCAGCGTTCTGATTCGATATTGAGATTTATGTGATGGACTAACGCGTTCCCGCGATTCATTGTGCGTTGTGGCGTGTGGATTGACTACAATCCGTTAAAAAAGGCTTTAATTGCTTGACGCCATAGTGTCGACATCTTACGTTTGCGATGGTCATATTTTGGAAACATTGTCGATAACTGTTACGTTTGACGATCCGGTGGCGTTTGCGTGGTTCACGCAGGCGGTGGTGGTTGCTGCGCTTGCGTCCTCTTGAAGTCGGTGTGGCAGCAGGCCTGAGTTACCGGCCCGCTGCAATTGCAGAACAATCGTCGCTTGTCACAGTTGCTAACGGTTCGGAATACCGGGCACAGAACCAACTGGCGGATGGTGGCATGCGACGCCCACCATGGGCAGTGCGCCGTTCACATCGGCGTGATGATGAGCTGCTTGTCTTCGACAGTGATCCAGACGCGTTCTCCTGCCTCGAATCCCGCGTCTTCAAGCCATACTCCCGCTATTTTGATCCACGGGTAATACGTCGTGTTCAGTTTCCGGTGCGCTCTGATAGCACGGAGAGCCCTAGACAAGGAATGATGGCGTGCTGATTCTTGGACGGTGGCGAAGCGTTCCGTTACGGCGGGGCGTGACTTATGATTGGCGTTAGCCATTTCCGACTCCTAGGACGAGTTGGTGGTGGTCAGCGGGTCGTATGGGTGGCAGCCCATGCGGCCCGCGCTTTTTGCGGTGATGCCATTTGAGTCTACCTAACTGGGCATCTCGAAATATGGAAAATTCGAGGGATGGCCAATCGGCATAGCTTCTTGAGTTCTCGCCGCAAGAAATCAAGGCGCAGGCGTTGTCAGGCTTGACCGTGATGGTCGGGGGAGTGCTTGACGTCAATGATTACGTTCCGTCAGCGAGCGACAGAATTTCACTCCACCGAACGCTGATGGGTTCGCCATACTCTAGCCCTAGACTCCTAACATAAGTATCGATCGAGTGTGGCGAAAGACCTTGAAGCCACTGATCATGAGCGAGCCACTGGATCTGTACACACCAGTAGTTTCCGCGAGGCGCTGGATAACCAGATTCGCTCATCCCGGCTTCTGAGATTTCCTCCGCACCGGAAACGATGCGAGTCAACGCCACTTCCTGTGTCGACGCGCAGTAAAGAAGTAGAAGCTGGCTACTTAGTAAGGCTGCGCCAGCGTGAACACCACCGCGACGACCTTCAGCTCGTACGTTGTACGACCTCCGTTCTTGAATCCAGCTCCAGTGTTCGGGGCTCTTCACGAAACCGAGAAGGACGCTTGCCTCTGGCGACGGTGAAGTGTGTGCTTGGGTCGATCGCCTACGAAGTGATGTGTCATAGGCTTCGCTCAGCCAGTACCGGCCGCGCTCATGTCTGGTCAAACGCGTTGCAACGTGATCGAGTACGTCACTGATAAAACGTTGTAGCGCGGATGTGCCGCTCGCAATACCAGTATCTGTTGGCCGCAACACGAATGCCCCCAGTCCCGGCAGAAGTTCGTGATATTCCGGATATCTGAGCCCGTCTCCTTCATCGTCGCCACCTGGATACAGAACATATGCCCCGGCGGTCCGATGGATAGCATCGCGGTATGCGTGCATCTTCAGTAGGTCATCGCGGAGAGGGCCGCCGCGCTGCAAGCGTGTCGGCGCTTCGGAACCGACGGCGCCTTCCTCTTCATTGTCGGCGCCGAAAATTTCTCGAACGAAATCGACCCGATACTTAGCGTCGAAATGGAGCGCAATGGGTTCAAAAGGTGATGGCTCGTCGTTGGTCGGGCTGATCAACAATGAGTAGTCCGGTCGCATGGGTCTCGTCCAGGATGCGATACCTGCCGAGCCTTGTCGATAGGTCCGATTGAAGCAGAGCTCCACGCGCATGCGTCGATCAAGGCGATTGATCTCTCCGGCTAGAACAGTTTCTACGCCGGTCCGGATGCCGACAGTCAATCCGTCCGACCGGGTCTGTACCAACGGACTGAGGTCGAACGAGTGGCCGACAAGATCGGCCACCACCTGTGACAGCTGAATGAACGCCCAGTACTCGTAAAGCGTTGCGACGTCGCGCTGGCCGGCACCGTAGACGTCAGGCGACGACTGCCAAGAGAGACGCGCCGCAAACTCCGTTTCCACGTAGGCCTTGAAGATATCCCGATAGCCTTCGCGCTTCTGGAGCACCTGATCGTCCGCAGGAAATCTCGTGAGTCGTCCAACGTCGGTGAACACGTCGTGATGCAACACTTCTTCTAATCGAGACGTTACAACCGAAATTTCCCGCCGTCCGCGCGTTGTCGCTGGTGTCGCTTGGTTCTTGGAAAGACCTCGATCGATGTCGCCAAGTATCCGGAGCCAATGCTCCAGGGCAAATTTAACGAAACGATTTGGAGCGGTGTCGTGCGTTGCTTCGGTCTGCGAAAGCTCAAAGTAGGAAGGGGCGGACTTGAGCGCCCCGTCAGGCCAAGCAGACCGGGATCCGCCCTTAGCGAATTGCCGAAGGACATATGAGTCTGCTCGTATGCCCGCACCAGCACGCACCATTTCGTTTGTTGTTTCCCACGCGGTGTGCGGACGACGAGTGATTTCGTGAAGTGCTCCTTGGAAGTTTTCGCTTTCGAACAGTGCTCGCAGGAACGTGAAGCGTTGATAGAGCGTGACAGCATCACGGGTGTCGTCGAGTTCGAAGCTTGCATCGCTCACGGCGAAGCGGTCCATCACGAGTTCGGTCATTCGCTCAGCGATATCGCGCAGCATCCAGCGATACTCCGAGAGATATGAGAGTTTGCGGGATCGGACTTCGAGCTCAAGCTGGCCGAGTGTACTGATGTCGGTGCGTAGGACAACACGTATGGTGCCAGTGGCAAGCCCTGGCCGTAGGCGACCAGACATACCCTCCAAGGTATCGGGTTGAAACACTTCTTCGGGATCCGTGACCAACGGACCCTCGTCAAGGCCGATGGTCTCCCAGGTGTACCGATATTCCATACCCTCCAAGAGCTCGACCGTACCCGAACCGCCATTTTCCGTGTCGGTGCTGTCTAAGCTCCAAAGAGTTGCGCGAGGAGCGGCAGAGCGACGGGGCAACACCGCAACGTGTAACTTTGCAGTAATGTTTCCGGTCGAATCCCGAAGGGGGGCGATAGCTTCTGAAACAGCTTGCACGGCTTATTCCGTAAAGCTCGCGAATTGATTGGCACGCAAGCTGCGGAGCATGCGGATAGCTTTGGCATAGGAAATCGGAAGAGCTGTGCCTTGCTCGGGTAGCGCTTCGACTTCTAATGTCGGTAGCTTGTCATCGGCTGCTACCGAATCTGGCAGGTCGCGGCAGAAATGCGAGATCGCCAGCAGCGGCAATTCGAGCCGTCTACGTGATCCGTGCAGTCTGGGAAGTACCTTCTGCATGACGATCCGATCGACAATAGCCGCTAGGCTGTTGATCCCAGCTTCTTGCACCAACGTTGCGAATCGTATCGCCTCATAGAAGACGCGATGACCGAACTCGAGGTTATAACGGCTCAGTAATTCATGCAGTTGCCGCAAGCGCTGCGTTAGCTCGATGATCGAGTCACCGGAGCGCTCCCGATGCCAGCCGTCGTCCAACGCGATGCTCAGCAATCCCCTCACTAGTTCCTGATCACCGGCTACGCACGGCTGCGGCTTGATAGCGTCAGTCGAAAGATCGCTGGAGTGCACACGAAACTCGAACGTGTTGGCGCGATCAAGTACCTTTGGTGAAAACATGTAGGTCGTCTCGTCGATGTTGACGGTACCCACAATCCACAGGTTTGCCGGAAGGGGGATTTGCTTATCAGCACCAGCTTTCAGTCGCCAGCAGTCGTCCGTCCCTTTGTGGAGGTTCGGAATGCATGGTTGACCGGACTCCATCCCCGATAGCACGTCAGCGAAGTAGCGTTCGACGTGTGCAAGGTTCATTTCATCCAGAAGCAGTAGGTACGGATGCCGTGGGTCAGCTGCCGCTTTCAGGATGAATTCCAAAGGGGCTGGCACCGTCCAGGCACGACGCCCATCGAGTTCGCGCTTAAGCGCGTCTTCGTATCCGAACAACGCTTCAGCGCCCGTCCAATCGGGCCGCACTGCGGCGACGTGAAGCCGATCTTTGCCCAGCCACTCGCCGAAACGAATCGCAATTTGCGTTTTGCCCGAGCCCGAGAGCCCGGTCAGAATGACCAACGGCTTGGTGACCAGACTTGAAATGAAGGATGTGACGAGCCCGTCGTGATGGTCGCCAAACTTCACGCCACTGGCGCGTAACGCGGTGCTGAATGTATCGATGGCTTCACGAAGGTCAGCTCTAATCGGAAGTGGTTCGTCGGATTGCTCTGGTTCGGTCACTTCGGGAAGCTCTTCTGCGTCGCTGGTGGCAAGCACTTGGCTATAGATGTCGATTACATCGTCCAAATCTTGTTGTAACTCGGCCATTGGCAGAGGTTGCGTGAGGTCGTACGCCGCACGAACAATGGACGTGCCGTAGCGGTCTGGCATCCGACCGTACCGTCCTTTGAACCACTCCTTAACCGTTTGCGCACCAGCCAGTTCACCCCAGCCTAACTGGGAGGGTTCCTCCTCGCTAACCCCATAGCAGAGCAGCAATTGCCGCTGTTCCGAGTACAGAAGCAGGACAGGATAGATGCCTTTGTTGACTGATTGCGCATCACCAAGAAACGCGATCCAAGGGATTTTGGCAAAGTTGCCTTTGCCGAAGCTCACTCGTACCTTGAGATCGCGATATTCGCTGAGGTAGCCTTTGGTGGCGAGGTCTTTTGCTTCGCGTGCCTGTTCGAGAAAGCGATCGAGAAGTCCCTCGATGCCGGCTGAGGTCTCTTCTTTCGACTCAACTTCGAAATCAAGACGTCGTAGAAAACGAAACGCAGACGAATCTTCGCCACCAGAGAAGGTTGCGCGATCCAGTGGTTCCCCAGTTGCGTATTTAACAGCCAGCGATAGGACCAACTTCGGCGGATAGCGCTTGCCTTCGTAGAGCAAGTCGTAGCCGGTGGATTCAGCGTCCTTCGGCACACCGTCCCGATCGATTTCTCGCAATGCTAATCGGATATGCTCTGGCGTTACGTTCTCCGTCGTTGCGGCGAATGTCTCGCTGCGCCACTCTCCTTTCAACGGGGGGACGTAATAGTCGAGCTGGGTGGTACCGCGCTCTGTTTCGAGGCGCTTCCGAATCGCTTGCAGTTCTCGATCCAATTGAATCGGATCCATGCGATTGACGACGCGGCGCTCACGTTGCGAATAATGTCGAACAATGGTCCTCCGATCGTTCTGGCCGAAGATGCGCTCGAAGTCATCGGGGAACAGCAAGAAGAGCAGCATGTGGCGAAACTGTCTTGCTTCCCAATCGGGGACCTGGCGAAGCCATTCATCAAAGGCCCAACCGTCGGCGATCAGCTCCAGTTGTTGAATATTGCTTAGTTTACTAAAGCGACGGAGGAAGTTGATTAGGAAGACCAGCTCGCGCCATTGATTTTGATTGAAGCCGGGCCCGGCACTACCAACACCCGCGAGCACGTCGTCATCTAGCCAGCGGGAATCCGTCGGCAGTGGTTCGCCGGACCACGACCAAATAGTCTGAATAGTCTTGCGTTTGCGACCTGCTGTTAGGCTGCTTGGACAGAGGTACAAAAGCCACATCATTTCCGCGACTAATTGCTTCGTGGAGTTTGAGGTTGGTGCGAGCTGAAGCTCTAACTTCTCAAGAAATTTTCCGTCGCCGAGATCCGGGTTGCGAACGAAGTGTTCATCGAGCAAGTCGAGAGCTGGCGATGTCCAGAGTTGCTGATTTGTCAGGACTGAGCGGTTACTTAAGAGTGCTGCATCTCGCCAATGAATGGCCGCTTCTAGGATGGATTTGGGATCGTCGTCCCCGCAGTACCTGCTCATAAATTGCCACCGCAGTTTTCTATATATGAAGCACTGATTGTATCGATAGATCGCTCAGACCGCGTTGCGCGCCGTGACGTGTCCCGCACACACTGGTCTTCCAGGATGCGTTGCCGCGATTGTGCAACCTATTGGCATTCAAGCCGTGCGCACGGACTCTCCACTACTTTGCACGACGTGGCCATGAGGAGAGAGCTGGTCAACGTTCTCGGAAATTGTCGGAGAATGTCGGTCGGTGTCAGCAAATTCTTAATAAATCCAAGTTACCAATAGAAAAGACCCATAAGTTTCTAAGCTTATGGGTCCATTTTTCTCAAATTATGAGGCTATCTACAGGTGACCTCAAACGTCAATATTCCCCGCCCGCAACGCATTCGACTCGATAAACGCCCGCCGCGGCTCGACATCATCCCCCATGAGGGTAGTAAAGATCCCATCCGCAGCAATAGCATCCTCGATCTGCACACGCAGCAACCGCCGCACTGCCGGATCCATCGTCGTTTCCCACAGCTGCTCGGGGTTCATCTCCCCCAGCCCCTTATAGCGTTGCTTGGAGACGTTGCGCTCCGCATCCGCCAGCAGCCACTTCATCGCGCTCTTGAAGTCCGCCACGGCCATGCTGCGTTCACCGCGCTTGATGACCGCACCTTCCCCAATCAGCCCCTTGAACGTATTCGCCGTCGTCACGAGCTGCTGATAATCCGCCGTGTGCTGGAATTCCTGGTCGATGACGGAAACCCGCACGTTGCCGTGATGCGTCCGCTCGACATGCAGCGCCCGCTGTTCGCGAACCGCGTCATACGAAGGCACGACACGCACTTCGTTCTTCAAAGCCTCGTCGTGCAACGCAGCGTGCAAAGCCTTAGCCGAAGCCTCGGTCGAAGCCTCGCTGGAGAGATCGATCACCACCCCATCCATGACCGCTTCCAGCGCAGCCGGGTCATACAACCGGCTCAACCGCTCGATCACGCTCTGCGACAGCAGATACGACCTTGCCAGCTCCCCAAGCGCATCACCCGAAATCGCCGCCGCATTCTCACCCGGCACCAGCTCCGACCCTTGCAGCGCCAACCGCAGCATGTGCGCGTTGAGCTCCACGTCATCCTTCAGATACCGCTCGTCCTTGCCCGCCTTGATCTTGTAAAGCGGCGGCTGCGCGATATACACGTACCCGCGTTCGATCATGTCCGGCATCTGGCGATACAGGAACGTGAGCAGCAGCGTCCGGATGTGCGCACCGTCCACGTCCGCGTCGGTCATGATGATGATGCGGTGATAGCGGAGCTTCTCGAGGTTGTAGTCTTCCTTGCCGATCCCGCAGCCAAGCGCGGTCACAAGCGTGACGATCTGTTCCGACGACAGCAGCTTGTCGTAGCGCGCCTTCTCGACGTTCAGCACCTTGCCGCGCAGCGGCAGGATCGCCTGGAACTTGCGGTCACGCCCTTGCTTGGCCGACCCACCTGCCGAGTCACCCTCGACGATGTAGATTTCGCACTTCGCCGGGTCTTTCTCCTGGCAGTCCGCGAGCTTGCCGGGCAGGCCGACGCCGTCGAGCACACCCTTGCGTCGCGTCATCTCACGAGCCTTCCGAGCAGCATCCCGCGCCCGGGCAGCTTCGACGATCTTCCCGCAAATGATCTTCGCGTCGATCGGCGTTTCCAAAAGGAACTCTTCCAGCGCCTTCGCCACAACTTCCTCAACCGGCGCACGAACCTCGGAAGAAACCAGCTTGTCCTTCGTCTGCGAGCTGAACTTCGGCTCCGGCACCTTCACGGACAGCACGCACGACAGCCCTTCGCGCATGTCGTCGCCGGTCGTCTCGACCTTCGCCTTCTTCGCGATTTCGTTGTCGGTGATGTACTTGTTGATGACGCGCGTCATCGCGGCCCGCAGGCCGGTCAGGTGCGTGCCGCCGTCGCGCTGCGGAATGTTGTTCGTGAAGCACAGCACGTTTTCGTTGTAGCTGTCGTTCCACTGCATCGCGACTTCGACGCCCACGCCATCCTTCTCGCCGTTCGCGAAGAACACCGTCGGGTGCAGGTTGGTCTTCGTCTTGTTGATGTACTCGACGAAGCCCTTCACCCCGCCGGCGAACGCGAAATCGTCTTCCTTGCCCGAGCGCAGGTCCGTGAGACGAATCCGCACGCCGTTGTTCAGGAACGAAAGCTCGCGCATCCGCTTCGCGAGGATGTCGTAGTGATACTCGACCGTGCCGAAAATCGTCGGATCGGCCATGAAATGCACTTCGGTGCCGCGGTTCTCGGTGTCGCCGGTCACGAGCATCGGCGACACTTCCACGCCGTCCACCACCTCGATCACGCGATCCTGCGCGACGCCGCGGTGGAATTCCATGAAGCGCTTCTTGCCGTCGCGCCGCACGGTGAGGCGCAGCCAGCTCGACAGCGCGTTCACGCACGACACACCCACGCCGTGCAGGCCGCCCGACACCTTGTAGCTGTTCTGGTCGAACTTGCCGCCGGCGTGCAGCTCGGTCATCACGATTTCCGCCGCACTGCGCTTCGGCTCGTGCTTGTCGTTCATCTTCACGTCGGTCGGAATCCCGCGGCCGTTGTCGGTCACGGAAATCGAGTTGTCGGCGTGAATCGTCACGTGGATGTCGTTGCAGTACCCGGCCAACGCTTCGTCGATCGAGTTGTCGAGCACCTCGAACACGAGGTGGTGCAGACCGGTGCCGTCCGACGTGTCGCCGATGTACATCCCGGGGCGCTTGCGCACCGCTTCCAGACCTTCGAGGATCTGGATCGACGAGGCGCCGTAGCTGCTGTTATCGGGTTGCGAATTGTGCTGTTCACTCATGGATATCTTCCGGTTCTGCGAGGCCACTCAGGTGGCGGCGCGGTGCGTTTCAGCGAGAAATCGCCGGGCCGCTCCAGTTTCCTGGCCCGCCCGAAGTGCCGAAAAGGCACTAAAAGGGCGGGTTGTCGGTTCGCCATAAAAACGCCAAAGGGGCTTGCCGCCCCCTGGTGTGTGTCGCGATGTCGTGCGCGTCAGATGCGCATCGGCATCACGACATACTTGAACTCGTCGTTCTCGGGCACGGTAATCAGCGCGCTCGAGCTGGCGTCGCCGAGGCTCACCTGCACGGTGTCGACCTTCAGGTTCGCGAGCACGTCGAGCAGATACGTGACGTTGAAGCCGATGTCGACGGTATCGCCCTGGTAGGCGATTTCGAGTTCTTCCTGCGCCTCTTCCTGATCGGCGTTGGTCGACATGATCTTCAGCTGGCCCGGCGCGATGATGCAGCGCACGCCCTTGAACTTGTCCGAGGTCAGGATCGCCGCGCGCTGCAGCGAACGCTGCAGTTCTTCACGGCCGATCTCGAACGTGTTCTTGTGCGCCTTCGGGATCACGCGCTGGAAGTCGGGGAACTTGCCCTCGACGAGTTTCGACACGAGCTCGACCTGGCCGAACGTGAACTTGGCCTGGGTTTGCGCGATGTCGATGGTGACGGTGTCGTCGATGTCCTCGAGCAGGCGCTGCAGCTCGAGAATCGTCTTGCGCGGCACGATGACTTCCTGGCGGCCGAACGTGCCGCCTTCGAGCTTCATCGACGAGAACGCGAGGCGGTGGCCGTCGGTGGCCACGGCCATCAGCTGGTCGCCGTCGACGACAAGCAGCATGCCGTTCAGGTAGTAGCGGATGTCTTGCTGCGCCATCGCGAAGTGCACCATGCCGAGCAGCTGGCGGAACGACTTCTGCGGGACGGTGAGCGTGGCGCCGAAATCCTTGGCCTGCGCGACGGTCGGGAACTCGTCGGCCGCGAGCGTCTGCAGTGCGAAGCGGCTCTTGCCCGATTGAACGGTGAGGCGCTTGTCGGCGAGCGACAGCGTGACCTGGCCGTCAGGCATCGCGCGCAGGATGTCGAGCAGCTTGCGGGCCGCGACGGTGGTCGCGATCTGGTCGCCGCCGACGCCGAAATCGGCGCGCGTGGTGATCTGCAGCTCCAGGTCGGTCGACAGGAATGAAACGTCCGGGCCGTTCTTGGTGATCAGCAGGTTGGCGAGGATCGGCAACGTATGGCGGCGTTCGACGATGCCGCTGACCGTTTGCAGCGGCCTGAGGAGGGTGTCTCGTTCGGTCTTGACCAGTTGCATAGAGTTCCTTCGTTGAGTAACGGCCTGCAGCGCAGCAGCCTCGCAGCGCCCCGCCGGCCGGGCTCTTGGCCCGCCACCACCGGGGCGGTCAAACCAGTATTGTGCCTCAAAACCGAACCGCCCCCCTTAAATTGGGGCGGAGGCCGAATTATCAAGCGCGGTGCGCGCGCTCAGCCCTTCAGCGTCTGTTCCAGCACGTGCAGCTCGTGGTTGAGCTGCGCGTCCTTGCTGCGCTCGTCGGCGATCTTGCGCACCGCATGCAGCACGGTGGTGTGGTCGCGCCCGCCGAACAGCTCGCCGATTTCCGGCAGGCTCTTCTGCGTGAGTTCCTTCGCCAGGTACATCGCAATCTGCCGCGGCCGCGCGATGTTCGCGGGGCGCTTCTTCGAGTACATGTCCGCGACCTTGATGTTGTAGAAGTCGGCGACGGTCTTCTGGATGTTCTCGACCGAAATCTGCCGGTTCTGCACGGTCAGCAGGTCCTTCAGCGCTTCCTTGGTCAGCTCGATCGAGATCTCGCGGCCATGGAACTTCGAATACGCGAGGATCTTGCGCAGCGCGCCTTCGAGTTCGCGCACGTTCGAGCGCAGGTGCTTCGCGACGAAGAACGCGACGTCCTCCGACAGGTTCACGCCTTCCGACTGCGCCTTGCGCATCAGGATCGCGACGCGCATTTCCAGCTCGGGCGGCTCGATCGCGACGGTCAGGCCCGAGTCGAAGCGCGAGATCAGGCGATCGTCGATGCCCGAGATTTCCTTCGGATACGTGTCGCTGGTGATGATCACCTGCGCCTTGTTCGCGACGAGCGCCTCGAACGCGTAGAAGAATTCCTCTTGCGTGCGCGACTTGCCGGAGAAGAACTGGATATCGTCGATCAGCAGCAGGTCGAGCGAATGGTAGTAGCGCTTGAAGTCGTCGAACGCCTTGCGCTGGTACGCCTTCACCACGTCCGACACGTACTGTTCCGCATGGATGTAGCGGATTCGCGCGCCGGCCTTGTCGAGCAGCAGCTGGTTGCCGATCGCATGGATCAGGTGGGTCTTGCCGAGGCCGACGCCGCCGTACAGGAGCATCTCGACTTCATCCTGACCGGCGACACGTTCGACGAGGCACGCCGCCTCGCGCTGTGCATGCTCGACACCGATCGCGTGCGCACGTTCGGCTCGACCACGTTGCTGCGCGGCTATCTGC
>NZ_JAAGPK010000161.1:0-17077 GCF_017104685.1 Burkholderia sp. Tr-20355
GCAACCGGTTGAGGTGTCGGCTTCGCCGCTTTCTGCACCGGCTTCGGCTCGACCTTCGGCTTCACGCGCGGCACGGGCTTCGGCGGCGCGGGCTGCGGGATCGATTCGGCCGCAACCTGCTGCGCGACGAGCACCCACGGAATCGCGCCGGCGCCCGTCGCGCCGAGCAGCATCCCGCCCGCGATGCCGCCGCCGGCGATCGCGAGGTTCCACACCGTCACGAGCATCGACTGCGCGACGTCGGCCGATTCCCCCGCCGCGTTCGCGGCGGCCGTCTGGAACAGCGTCGGCGCGCCGCCGAACGCGAGCCCCCACAGCGCGACGCCCGCATAGACGATCGCCATCCCGGACCCGGCGCCGAGCATCAGCGCCGCGAGCGCGAACAGCGCGATGCTGGCGAGCGTCAGCCGTCGTTGCGCGGCGCCGATCCATGCGCCCGTCAGCGCGATGCCGGCCAGCGACGCAAGGCCGAACACGAACAGCACCACATCGACCTGCGTGCCCATCCGCACGCCTGCCAGGAACGGCGCGACATACGTGTACAGCATGTTGTGCGCGAGCACGTACGCGAACATCACGGTCAGCACCGGCCGCACGCCGGGCAGCATCATCACGCCAAGCACGGGCTCGCGCGCGCCGGCGGGCTGCCCCGCGTAATCGGGCACGCGCAGGCGGATCCAGCCGATCAGCGCGAGCGCCGCCAGCGTGATCAGCGCGAACGCGACGCGCCAGCCGAGCGCCGCGCCCAGCGCGGTACCGGCCGGAATGCCGACCGACATCGCGACCGGCGCGCCGAGCATCGCCACCGCGATCGCACGGCCGCGCAGCGACGCATCGACCATCCGGCTCGCGTAGCCGGCCAGCAGCGCCCACAGCAGCCCCGCCGCCATGCCGGCGACGAAGCGCGCCACGAGCGTGAGCGCGTAGTACGGCGACACGGCCGTCAGCGCGTTCGACACGACGAAGCCGGCGAGCGCCGCGAGCAGCAGGTGGCGCCGGCGCATCGCGCGCGTCGCGGCGACAAGCGGGATCGCCGCGACGATCGAGCCGAGCGCATACACGGTCACGAGCTGGCCGATCAGCGCCTCGGGCACGCGCAGGTCGGCGCTCATCAACGGCAGCAGGCCGGCCGGCAGCGCTTCGGTGAGGATCGTGATGAAGGCGGCGGTGGCGAGCGCCAGCAGGTTCGCGACCGGCAGGCGCTCGGCCGCCTGTGCCGGCAGGCCGGCAACGCGGCTGTCCATCGACGGGCAATCGCTCATGACGCGCTCCCGGTTTCGACGCGACGGGCGGTGACAGGCAGGAATGACATAGCGGGACCTCGAACGGTGAAGGAACGCCCATCGTAGGGAGCCGGCGCGGGAAGAAAAACCGGGGTAGAGTTCCGGACAATCCGGACATCGATGTCCGCAATCGGGAACCAGCATGGAAAATCTGGGCGGCTTCGTCGTGTTCGTTCAGGTCGCGGAAACGCGCAGCTTCGTCGCGGCCGGCCGCGCGCTCGGGCTGTCGGCATCGGCGATCGGCAAGCGCATCGCGCGGCTCGAGGCGCGCCTGAACGTGCGGCTCTTTCACCGCAGCACGCGCAGCATCACGCTGACGGCCGAAGGCGCGCGTTTTCTCGAACGGTGCCGGCGCGTGATCGCCGAGCTCGACGCGGCCGAACAGGAACTGACGCACAGTGCCGAAGCGCCGCGCGGGCGGCTGCGCGTGAGCCTGCCGACGATCGGCACGCTGCTGCTGCCGGTGCTCGCCGATTTCATGGCCGCGTATCCGGAGATCGAGCTCGACATCGATTTCAGCGACCGGCTCGTCGACGTCGTCGACGAAGGATTCGACGCGGTGCTGCGCACCGGCCAGCCGTCGGACTCGCGGCTGTCGTCGCGGCTGCTCGGCCATTTCCGCCAGCACCTCGTCGCGTCGCCCGCCTATCTCGACCGGCACGGCACGCCGCGCACGCCGGCCGATCTCGCGCGTCACCGCTGCCTGCACTACCGCTTCCCGAGCAGCGGCCGGCTCCAGACCTGGCCGCTGCGCGTGCCGCGTCACGGCCCGCCGCCCGAGGTGCCGGTCACGATGGTCAGCAACAGCGCGGAAGCGCGCCTGTGCTTCGTGCTGCGCGGGCGCGGCATCGCGTGCCTGCCGGAGTTCTTCGTGCACGACGCGCTGGCCGACGGCACGCTGCGCACGGTGCTCGACGAGCACGTCGCGAGCCGCACGCCGTTCCACGTGCTGTGGCCGTCGGGCCGGCACCCGACGCCGAAGCTGCGCGCGTTCGTCGACTACCTGGCCGACCACCTGCGCATCTGAACGGCGCGGCCGCCGGTCGTCACGCGGCCTTCGCGTGCGCGCTCAGCCGACGGAACGCGTGGCCTTGCTCGTCGAACAGGTGGCAGTGCTCGGCCTGCGCATGCACGCGCAGCGCCTCGCCGGTGCGGTACGTGTCGAGCGGCGGAATCCGCGCGATCAGCCCGTCCGGCGCGGCGGCCGACTCCGCATACAGATAGGCGGCATCGCCGAGCGACTCGACCGCCATCGTCCGCGCGGCCACCCCGTCCGCGGCGGCGTCGACCAGCAGGTGCTCGGGCCGCACGCCGACGGTCACCGCGGCGCCGCGCTGCAGCGCGCTCGCGTCCACCGCCACGCGCTGCGTCTCGCCGCTGTCGAAGCGCACGAGCACGCCGCCCGCGTCGGCCGATTCGACCGTGCCCTTCAGGAAGTTCATCTTCGGCGAGCCGATGAAGCCCGCGACGAACTGGTTCGCCGGCGCGTGATACAACGTGTTCGGCGTGCCGACCTGCTGCACCGCGCCGCCCGACAGCACGACGATCTTGTCCGCGAGCGTCATCGCCTCGACCTGGTCGTGCGTCACGTAGATCATCGTCGTCTTCAGCTCGTCGTGCAGCCGCGCGAATTCCAGCCGCATCTTCACGCGCAAGGCGGCGTCGAGGTTCGACAGCGGTTCGTCGAACAGGAACACCTTGGGCTTGCGCGTGATCGCGCGGCCGATCGCGACGCGCTGCCGCTGGCCGCCCGACAGCTGCTTCGGCTTGCGGTCGAGCAGGTGATCGATGTGCAGGATCTTCGCGGCCTGCTTCACGGCCTGGTCGATCTCGGGCTTCTTCGCGCCCGCGAGCTTCAGGCCGAACGCCATGTTGTCGTACAGCGTCATGTGCGGGTACAGCGCATACGACTGGAACACCATCGCGATGCCGCGCTTCGCGCTCGGCACGTCGTTGACCTTCGCGCCGTCGATCAGCAGGTCGCCGTTCGAAATATCCTCGAGGCCCGCGATCATCCGCATCAGCGTGGATTTGCCGCAGCCGCTCGGCCCGACGAACACGACGAATTCGCCGTCGGCGATGTCGAGGTTGACGTTGCGCAGCACTTCGGTGTCGTCGTAGCGCTTCGCGATGTTGCGCAGGAGCACGCTTGCCATGATCTGTCTCCGTTCGTTCGTGATGCGCCGCCTCGCCGGCGGCGCGCAATCGTTGCTAGTTCGGCAGCACCGCACCCGTCGCCTGCCAGCGCGCGACGTAGCCGGGCAGCTCGTGCATGTCGTCGAATACGTGACGCGCGCCGATCCCGCGCAGCGCGTCGATCTGGGCCGCCGATGCATGCCCGCCGCCGACGAAGCCGAGCACGGTCATGCCGGCCGCGGCCGCCGCGGTGATGCCCGTCACGCTGTCCTCGACCACGAGGCAGTGCGCGGGCGCCGCGCCGAGCGTGTGCGCGGCCGCGAGGTACACGTCGGGCGCGGGCTTGGGCCGCGCGACGGCATCCGCGCAGAACAGCCGGTCGCCGAAGAAGCGCGCGAGGCCCGTGCGCGCGAGCGCCGCCTCGACGTATGCGCGGTAGCTGTTGCTCGCGCAGGCCGTCGTCAACGGGATCGCGGCCAGTGCGGTGTCGATGCCGTCGACCATCGGCGCATTGACGGCCGCCGCCTCGACCGCGCGGCGGATCGCGTCGACGTCGGCGGCCGACAGCGTGCGGCCAACGGCCTCGCCGGCACCGGCCAGCACGCGCTCGATGCGCAGCCCGAGCAGCGGCATCACGGCCGGTCGCGCGTCGACGCCCGGCCAGCGCGCATCGAGTTCGCGCACGATCACGTCGGCGGCCACGGCCTCGCTGTCGATCAGCACGCCGTCGCAATCGCAGATCAGGACGTTCGCGCCGTGGCCGGCAGCCCCCTCGCCGGCCGCGCTCATTTGACCGCCCCGAACGTGAGCCCGCGCACGAGCTGCTTCTGCGACAGCCAGCCGACGATCAGGATCGGCGCGACCGCGAGCAGGGAAGCGGCGGACAGCTTCGCCCAGAACAACCCTTCGGGGCTCGAGTACGACGCGATGAACACCGTCAGCGGCGCGGCGTTCGAACTCGACAGGTTGATGCTCCAGAACGCCTCGTTCCACGACAGGATCACGAGCAGCAGCGCGGTGGACGCGAGCCCCGGCAGCGCCATCGGCATCAGCAGGTAGACGATCTCCTGCCACGTCGACGCGCCGTCGATGCGCCCGGCCTCCAGGATGTCCTTCGGGATTTCGTTGAAGTACGTGAAGGTCATCCACACCGCGATCGGCAGGTTGATCAGCGTGTAGACGATCACGAGCCCCGATACCGTATCGAGCAGCCCCGCGTTCTTCCACAGCAGATAGATCGGCACGAGCACGCCGACCGACGGCATCATCTTCGTCGACAGCATCCACAGCAGCACCTTCTGCGTGCGATGGTTCGGAAAGAACGCCATCGCGTAGGCGGCCGGCACCGCGAACAGCAGCGAGATCACCGTGACGCCGGCAGAGATCAGCACCGAATTCCACGCGAACGCGAAGTAGTTGCTGCGCGCGAACACCTCGCGGAAGCTGTCGAGCGTCGGCATGAAGAACAGCGTCGACGCGTAGGCCTGCTGCTCGGTCTTGAACGCGGTGATCGCCATCCAGAAGATCGGGAAGAACAGCAGCAGCGCGATCAGCCACGCGAGCGTGCCGGGCAACGCACGCCGCACGAGGTCGAACACGGCCGGCCCGCGCCGGCCTTCGAAGGTCAGGTCGCTCATTTCTCGTACTCTCCCTTCAGGTTGCGCGCGAGCATCCGCACGAGGAAGAACGACACGACGTTCGCGACCACCACGGCGATGATGCCGCCCGCGGACGCGAGGCCGACGTCGAACTGCTGCAGGCCCAGCGCGTAGATCAGGTAGGACAGGTTGGTCGTCGCGTCGCCCGGGCCGCCGCCCGTCGTCGTATAGATTTCCGCGAAGATCGACAGCAGGAAGATCGTCTCCATCATCACGACCACGGCGATCGCACGCTTCAGGTGCGGCAGCGTGATGTAGAAGAACATCGCGATCGGGCCCGCGCCGTCGATGCGCGCGGCTTCCTTCTGCTCCTGGTCGAGCGACTGGATCGCGGTGAACAGGATCAGGAACGCGAACGGCAGCCACTGCCACGCGACGATGATGATCACCGCGGTGAGCGGGTAGTCGGCGAACCAGTCGATCGGCGTCATCCCGAGCGCGCGCATCGCGTTCGCGACGAGCCCGTACACCGGGTGCAGGATCATGTTCTTCCAGATCAGCGCGGAGACCGTCGGCATCACGAAGAACGGCGCGATCGCGAGCAGCCGCGCGACGCCCTGCCCGTAGAACTTGCGGTCGAACAGCACGGCCATCAGCACGCCGCCGACCACCGTGATCGCGAGCACCGCGCCGATCAGCACGAGCGTGTGCCAGATCGCGGGCAGGAACGACGGATCGGTCGCGAGGAAGCGGTAGTTGTCGAACCCGGCGAAACCTTTCACGTCCGGGTTCAGCAGGTTGTAGCGCGAGAACGAATACCAGATCGTCATCGCGAGCGGAATCGACATCCACAGCAGCAGCACCGCGACGGACGGCGACACGAGCCAGCTCGCGCCGCCGCGCGCGCGGCGCGGCGCGCCCGGCGGCGACGACGCGTCGCCGACCGACGGCGCGTGGGCGTGACTCAGGGGAAGACGCAGGTGACGCATGATCGGAGTCCCTCCGGTTGATGCGCGGGCGCGAACGGCCTGCCCGCCTTTCGGCTTCGCCGGCCCGCGGTATGCAACGGCGCACGCCGCGGGCCGCGTGACTGCCGGCGCGTTACTTCTTGTAGCCGGCCTGCCGCACCGCGCGGTCGGCGGCGGCCTGCCCGGCGGCGAGCGCCTGGTCGACCGTCATCTGGCCCGCGACCGCGCCCGCGATCGACTGGCCGACCACCGTGCCGAACGACTGGAATTCAGGAATCCCGACGTACTGCACGCCCGTGTACGGCACCTTCTTCAGCGACGGATCGTTCGGGTCGGCCGTCTCGATCGCCTTCAGCACGAAGTCGGAGAACGGCGCGGCGGCCTTGTACTCGGGGCGCTGGTACGTCGACGCGCGCGTGCCCGGCGGCACCGATGCCCAGCCTTCGTCCTTGCCGACCATCTCGATGTACTGCTTCGACGTCGCCCACGCGATGAACTTGCGCGCGGCGTCCTGCTGCTTCGACGTCTTCGGCACGGCCAGCGCCCATGCCCACAGCCAGTGCGAACCCTTCGGCGTGGCGGCCACCGGCGCGGCCGCGAAACCGATCTTGTCGGCCACCTGCGACTGCTGCTTGTTGTAGAGCATGCCGGCCGCGACCGTCGCGTCGATCCACATCGCGCACTTGCCCGAGGCGGTCAGCGTCAGGTTCTCGTTGAAGCCGTTCGAGCTCGCTCCCGGCGGGCCGTCCTTCTTCAGCAGGTTCACGTAGAACGAGATCGCCTTCTTCCATTCGGGCGACGTGAGCTGCGCGTTCCAGTTCTCGTCGAACCAGCGCCCGCCGAACGTGTTCACCACCGTCGACACGTACGCCATGTTCTCGCCCCAGCCGGCCTTGCCGCGCAGGCAGATCCCGTAGGTGCCCTTCGCCTTGTCGGTGAGCTTGTCCGCGAATTCGGCGATCTGGTCGTAGGTCGGCTGGTCGGGCATCTTCAGCCCCTTCGCCGCGAACAGGTCCTTGCGGTAGAACGTCATCGAGCTTTCGACGTAGAACGGCAGCGCGTAGAGCTGGCCGTTGTACGACAGGCTGTCGCGCGCGGTCTTCACGATGTCGTTCAGGTCGTAGTCCGCGGGCAGCCCGGTGATCGGCGCGAGCCAGCCGCGCTTGCCCCACTGCGGCGTCTCGTAGGTGCCGATCGCCATCACGTCGAACTGGCCGCTGCCGGTCGTGATGTCGGTCGTCGCGCGCTGGCGCAGCACGTTCTCCTCGAGGATCACCCAGTTCAGCTTGATGTCGGGGTTCGCCTTCTCGAACGCCGGCGACAGCTTCTTCAGCTCGATCATGTCGGGGTTGTTCAGCGTCGCGATCGTCAGCGTGCCGGCGGACGCGGCGCAGGCCGCCGTCGCGAGCGCGGCTCCGGCAAGGCAGCGTGCGGCGGCGTCGAGCATCTTTCGTTGCATGGCATGTCTCCTGTGTTTGTTCGAAGTGTCGTCGGTATTGCGTGTTGCGTCGTTTCCTTCGCGGCCCGTCATGCCGGCCGCTGCATCCCGCACGCGCGCGCATAGTGCGCGATCACGTCGCGTATCCGGTGGCGCACCCAGGCGCGCGGCTCCTGCGCGAGGCCGCCCGCGCGGCACGCCGCGTAGACGTCCGGCAGCCACTGCGCGACGAGCGTCTCCGGCACCGGCTGCCGCGCGAGGTTGCCGAACAGCTGCTCGACCGCGGCCGCGACGGCCGGCTGCAGCCAGTAGTAGCGGATCCGGTCGCTGTAGCTGAACTGTCGCGCGAGCCGCTGCTCGGCCTCGTCGCCGCGGTAGTACGGCGCCCAGTGCTCGGGCTGCGCGCGCATCGCGGCGTCGACGACCTCCCGCAGCCGCGAGCGCTGCGCGACGTCGTCGATCAGCGCCTCCTCGATGAACGTCAGCGCGAACAGCGCCTCGCGCAGCGCGAACGTCAGCGCCGGGCCGACCTTCAGCACCGCGAAGTGGTCGCGCACGAGCGCGGCGAGCGCGCCTTCGGTCTGGTAATCGGTCGAGTGCGCCTCGAACACGAGGCGCGGTGTCTGCAGGATACTCGCGCCGAGCGACGCCGCCTTCGCGCTGTCGTAGTCGAGCACGTGGCGATCGTCGAAGTCGACGCCCGGCTGCGCGACGACCGCGACCACGCGCGTCCATGCGTCGTCGAGGCCGGCCGCCGCGAACGCGCGGCGGTGCGCGTCGAGCGTCGCCGCGATGCTGTCGCTGCGCGTGACCGAGATCCGCGCGATCGCCGCATCGTCCGCTTCGTTCGCGCCGCCGCTCACTTCGCCGCCCGGCGTCGGCACCTCGGTGCCGATCACGTAGACGGGCGCGAGACCGGCACGCGCCGCCGCGTCTTCCGCCGCGCGGCACAGCTCGGCCGCGCGCGCGGCGATCGTGCGATCGTCGAGCCGCACCGGATCGTCCGCGCACGCCATGCTCGCATCGAGGTGGATCTTCTCGAAGCCGGCTTCGACATACGCGGCGACCATCGCGACCGCCTCGCGCATCGCGTCGGCCGCGCGGCGGTGCCGCCACGGGTTCGGGCCGAGATGGTCGCCGCCGAGCACGAGCGCCGACGGCGCAAGCCCGCAACGCGCGGCGATCGCATCGACGTCGCGGCGAAAATCGGCGGGCGTCATGCCCGTATAGCCGCCGAGATGGTTCACCTGGTTGCAGGTCGCCTCGATCAGGAGCGGCGAGCCGTCCGCGCGCGCGGCTTCGCACGCGGCCTCCAGCACGAGCCGGTGCGCGCTGCAGATCGAATAGATGCCGCGCTGCGCGTCGGCGCGGTTCGCGTCGAAGATCATCCGCAGCACCGCGTCCGCGTGCGCGGTGCGCGGACGGTCGGCAAGGGTCGTCAGGCCGGACATGCGATACCTCGTTCGGTCAGGAAACGGTCGATCTCGGCCGCATCGCTGTTGCCCTCCATCGGGCCGCGCCGCGTCACCGCGATCGCGCCGGCCGCGTTCGCGCGGCGCAACGCGGCATCGATCGGCACGCCCGCGACGAGGCTCGCGACGAGCGTGCCGCCGAAGCAGTCACCGGCACCGGTCGGGTCGACTTCGTCGACCGGAAAGGCCGGCGCGTCGACGCGGTTCGCGCGATCGAACGCGACGCTGCCTTGCGCGCCGCGCTTCAGCACGACGCGCTCGAGCAACGGGTGCGTCGCGAGCAGGCCCGCGATCGCGCGCTCGGCCGGTTGCGGCCCGCAGAAGAACGGCAGGTCGGCCTCGCTCGGCAGGAACAGGTGGCACGCGGCGAGCATCTCGTCGAGCGCCGCGCGCATCGGGCGAAAGCTCAGCATCTCGGGGCGCACGTTCGGATCGAACGACACCTTCGCGCCGGCGCGCGCGGCCTCGATCACGCCGCGCTGCACGGCCGCGATCGCCGATTCGCTCGTCAGCGACGAGCCCATCACGTGGAAGTAACGGCAGCCGTCGAACATTGCGGCATCGACGTCGGACGCATCGACGCACGCGGCCGCGCTGGTGGACAGCGTGAAGACGAAGCTGCGCGAGCCGTCGTCGCGATACGCGACGAACGCGGTGCCGGTCGGGCGCGCGACGCGGCGGATGCGCGCGACCTCGACGCCGTCGCGTTCGAGCCTCGCGACGATCGCGTCGCCGAACGCGTCGCGGCCGACGCAGCCCGCATACGCGACGCGCGCGCCGAGCCGCGCGGCCTGGTCGGCGAAGATCGCCGGCGCGCCGCTCGGGAACGGCCCCGCGAACAGGCCCGGCGTATCGAAGCCCTGGCCGCGCTCGGCGGCGACGAATTCGGCGAGCAGTTCGCCGGCCACGACGATCTCGGCCATCAGGCGTGCCCTCCTCGTCCGACCGCGGCCGCGTCGTCGCGGGCCGGCCGGCAGGTTGCGCGTGCGAGCGACATCACGTCAGCTCATCCAGTTGCCGCCGTCGACGTTCAGCGTCTGGGCGGTGACGTAATCGGCGTCGGCCGATGCGAGGAACAGCGCGGCGCCCGTCAGGTCGCCCGGCACGCCCATGCGGCCGAGCGGCACGGCTTCGCCGACGAGCCGCTTCTTCTCGCCGAGCGGCCGGTTCTCGTAGCGCGCGAACAGCGCATCGACCTGCTCCCACATCGGCGTGTCCACCACGCCCGGCGCAATCCCGTTCACGTTGATCCGGTGCGGCGCGAGCGCGAGCGCGGCCGACTGCGTATAGCTGATCACCGCGGCCTTGGTCGCGCAGTAGTGCGAAACGAGTGCCTCGCCGCGACGGCCGGCCTGCGACGACATGTTGACGATCTTGCCGCCGCGGCCCTGCTCGACCATTCGCTGCGCGACGGCCTGCATCAGGAAGAACAGCCCCTTCACGTTGACCGAGAACAACCGGTCGAACACGTCCCACGATTCGTCGAGGAGCGGCCGCATGTCGAACAGCGCCGCATTGTTGAACAGGATATCGACGCCGCCGAAGCGCTCGACCGCCGTGGCGACGATCCGCTCGATGTCGTCGCGGCGCGTGACGTCCGCGGTGACGGCCACCGCGCGGCCGGGGTTCGCCTCGATCAACCGCGCGAGCGAGCCGCCGGCGGGCTTCAGATCGACCAGCACGCAGCGCGCGCCCTCGTCCAGATAGCGTTGCGCGACCGCCTCGCCGATGCCGCTTGCGGCGCCCGTCAGGATCGCGACCTTGTCTTCCAGTCTCACTGGCTGTCTCCGGTTTGTTCTGCTGTACGACGGTCGCGAGGTGAGCGAACGCTCGCAAACCGATCAATTGCTCTGTTTGTGATCGAATGATCGGATACGCGATTCACGCTGTCAAGGCGACGCGACGGCTTTCTATGACGCGCTGCGGCACAACCGCGCACGACGGCGGCCCGTCGCGCACGCCTGGCAAGGCGCCGCGCACGCGGTGCGGCGCAGTGGGATCGACGGTGAAGGGGACGGAGCGAGGCAGGAAACGGGGAATTCACGCTGCACGGCGCGACGATACGTTATATCATCACGATACTGTGTTTCATCGCCCTGCTTTACGCCATGGCTACCTCATCGTCCATTGACGCCCGGCTGTCCCGGGCCGACGCATTCGCCGCCGAGCACGGGCTCGCGTGGACGCCGCTGCGCCGCCAGGTCTACGAGCGCGTGCTGGCCGCGCAGCGCCCGATCGGCGCGTACGACCTGCTCGCCGAACTCGAACCGCAACGCGGCCGCGTGCCGCCGACGACCGTCTATCGCGCGCTGGATTTCCTCGTCGAGCACGGCTTCATCCACCGGATCGAATCGAAGAACGCGTTCTTCGCATGCTGCGAGATCGGCGTGCCGCACGAAGGCCAGTTCCTGATCTGCGATTCGTGCGGCGACACCGTCGAGATTCCCGGCGGCGACCTCGCGAAGCAGTTGTCCGCGAGCGAACCCGCGCACGGTTTCGAAGTTCACCACCAGGTCGTCGAGCTGAGCGGCCTGTGCGGACACTGCAAGCGCAAGCCCGCACAGCGCTGACGCCGAATCGCGCGGCGCACGCGCCGCCCTTCCAACGAGGAGTTCCATGTCCATTGCCCTGAAGCGCCGCACGCCGCGGCGTGCCCTGTCGCCTGTTCGCCGCGTCGCCGCCGCGTTCGCCACGCTCGCCGCGCTGTCGCTCGCGGCGCCCGCGTTCGCGCAGGCCGCGACCGTCAACGTCGTCGCCGCCGAGAATTTCTACGGCGACGTCGCGACGCAGATCGGCGGCAGCCGCGTCGCGGTCACGAGCATCCTCAGCAATCCCGACCAGGATCCGCACCTGTTCGAAGCGAGCCCGAAGACGGCTCGCGCGCTGCAGCACGCGCAGGTCGTGATCTACAACGGCGCCGACTACGACCCGTGGATGGCCAAGCTGCTCGGTGCGTCGAAACAGGCGAAGCGCGCGACGATCGTCGTCGCCGACCTCGTCGGCAAGAAGGCCGGCGACAACCCGCACCTGTGGTACGACCCGGCGACGATGCCCGCCGCCGCGCGCGCGATCGCCGCCGAGCTCGGCCGTGCCGATCCGGCGCACAAGGCCGAATACGATGCGAACCTGCAGAAGTTCGTCGCGTCGCTGAAGCCCGTCGACGACCAGGTCGCCGCGCTGCGCGCGAAGTACAAGGGCGTGCCCGTGACGGCCACCGAGCCGGTATTCGGCTACATGTCCGACGCGATCGGTCTCGACATGCGCAACCAGCGGTTCCAGCTCGCGACGATGAACGACACCGAGGCCAGCGCGCAGGACGTCGCCGCGTTCGAGAACGACCTGCGCAAGAAGCAGGTGCGCGTGCTGATCTACAACAGCCAGGCCGAAGAACCGATGACCAAACGCATGCTGAAGATCGCGCGCGACGGCGGCGTGCCGACCGTCAGCGTCACCGAGACGCAGCCGGCCGGCAAGACCTTCCAGCAATGGATGGCCGGCCAGCTCGACGCGCTCGGCGCCGCGCTTTCCGCCGGCAAGCCATAAACGACCGTAACGACATGACCGCCACTCCCCATGCACTCGCCGTCGATCGCGTCACGCTCGAACTGGGCGGACGCACGATCCTGCGCGACGTCAGCTTCTCGATCGAGCCCGGCGAATTCGTCGGCGTGCTCGGGCCGAACGGCGCGGGCAAGACGACGCTGATGCGCGCGGTGCTCGGGCTCGTGCCCGTGTCGGCCGGCACGCTGTCCGTCGGCGGCGTGCCGGTCGTGCGCGGCAATCCGTCGATCGGCTACATGCCGCAGATCAGGAGCGGCCTCGCGAACCGCCGGATGCGCGGCTACGACTTCGTCGCGATGGCCGCCGACGGCCACCGCTGGGGGCTGCCGCACACGAACGCGGCCACGCGCCGCGACGTCGACCGCGTGCTCGATCTCGTCGGCGGCCCGACGCTCGCGCGCCGGCCGCTGTCCGAGCTGTCGGGCGGCGAACGGCAGCGCCTGCTGCTCGCGCAATGCCTGCTCGGCAATCCGAAGCTGCTGCTGCTCGACGAGCCGCTGATCAGCCTCGACCCGAACCACCAGCGCGGCGTCGTCGAGCTCGTGCGCACCGTGCAGCGCGAGCTCGGCATCACCGTGCTGTTCTCCGCGCACGAACTGAATCCGCTGCTGAACGCGCTCGATCGCGTGCTGTATCTCGGCAACGGCGTCGCGGCGCTCGGCACCGTCGACGAGGTGATCACGAAGCCCGTGCTGTCGCGGCTCTACGGGTCGCCGATCGACGTGATGCGCGTGAACGGCAAGATCTTCGTGATGTCGGGCGACGTCGAGATCGAGAAGCACGACCACGAACACGAGGACGACGACGGCCACTCGCACGGCGGCGGCCACGGCCATCACCACCACGGACACGCCCATCCCGGGCATTCGCACGATGTTTGACTACGACTTCATGATCAACGCCTTCGCGGCGTCGGGGATCGTCGCGGTGCTCGCGGGCATCGTCGGCTACTTCCTGGTGCTGCGCGGGCAGACCTTCGCCGGCCACGCGCTGTCGCACGTCGGCTTCACCGGCGCGACCGGCGCGGTGCTGCTCGGCATCTCGCCGATCTGGGGAATGGTCGGCTTCACGCTCGCGGCCGGGATCGGGATGGGCGCGCTCGGCGAAAAGCTCGCGGGCCGCGACGTCGCGATCGGCGTGATCCTGTCGGGCGCGCTCGGCTTCGGCCTGCTGTTCCTGCATTTCTATACGTCGTTCGCGACGCAGGTCACCGCGCTGCTGTTCGGCAACGTGCTCGCGGTCAGCCACGACACGCTCGCGGTGCTCGCGGGCATCGGCGCGGTGAGCCTCGCCGCGCTCGCGCTGATCGCGCGCCCGCTGCTGTTCGCGTCGCTGCAGCCCGAGCTGGCCGAAGCGAAGGGCGTGTCGCTGCGCACGGTGTCGATGCTGTTCCTCGCGGTGTGCGCGCTCGCGGTGGCCGCAGCGACGCAGATCGTCGGCGTGCTGCTCGTGTTCACGCTGCTGGTCGGGCCGGCCGCGGCCGCGCAGAACGTGTCGACGCGCTTGTCGACGGGCGTGCTGCTCGCCGCGCTGTTCGCACTGTTCGAGGCGTGGGCCGGCATCGTGCTCGCGTATCACACCGACTGGCCGACGAGCTTCTGGATCACCGCGCTGTCGGCGCTCGTGTACGGCGCGAGCCTGTTGCGGCGCAACTGACCGCCGCCCGACGCGAAGTCAAAACGCCGGCGTGCCCGAAGGCAGCGCCGGCGTTTTTTATTGCCCGCGAATTCGTGCGGCGCGCCCCGTGCGCGACCGGCCTCCCTCTCCGCTCACCCAACCAGCACACGCGCATGATGCGCAATGTGATCGGCGATGAACGTCGAGATGAAGTAGTAGCCGTGGTCGTAGCCCGGATGACGGCGCAGCGTCAGCGGCTGGCCGGCCTTCGCGCAGGCGGCCTCGAACACGTCGGGATTCAGCTGGTTCGCGAGGAATTGATCGGCCAGCCCCTGGTCGACGAGGATGCCTTCCGCGAACTTCGGCGCATCGGCGCGCGCGACGAGCTCGCTCGCATCGTGCGCCTTCCAGGCGTCGCGATCGTCGCCGAGGTAGCCCGAGAACGCCTTTTCGCCCCACGGGCAGCGCGTCGGCGCGGCGATCGGCGCGAACGCCGACACCGACCGGTACAGGCCCGGATGGCGCAATGCGAGCGTCAGCGCGCCGTGCCCGCCCATCGAGTGGCCGAAGATCCCGAGCCGCGCGCCGTCGATCGGCAGCTCGGCCGCGACGAGCGCGCGCAGCTCGCCCGTCACGTACGACTCCATCCGGTAATGCGCGGACCACGGCGCCTCGGTCGCATCGACGTAGAAGCCCGCGCCGACGCCGAAATCCCACGCATCGGTCTCGCCCGGCACGCCCGCGCCGCGCGGGCTCGTATCTGGCATCACGAGCGCGATGCCGTGCTGCGCCGCGTACTGCTGCGCGCCGCCCTTGATCGCGAACGTCTCGTCGGTACACGTGAGGCCCGCGAGGTAGAACAGCGCCGGCACGCGGCCGTGCGCCGCCTGCGGCGGCAGGTACACCGAGAACTTCATCGGCAGGCCGATGGCCGCCGAATCGTGACGGTAGAAGCGCTGCTCGCCGCCGTGGCACGCATGCGAGGAAACGAGTTCGAGCATGACGGTGCGCTCCCGCTCAGTACAGCACGACCGAACGGATCGACTCGCCGGCCTTCATCAGGTCGAAACCTTCGTTGATCCGCTCGAGCGGCAGCGTATGCGTGATCAGGTCGTCGATGTTGATCTTGCCTTCCATGTACCAGTCGACGATCTTCGGCACGTCGGTGCGGCCGCGCGCGCCGCCGAACGCCGAGCCCTTCCACTCGCGGCCCGTCACCAGCTGGAACGGACGCGTGCTGATTTCCTCGCCCGCCGCGGCCACGCCGATGATGAACGACTGGCCCCAGCCCTTGTGCGTGCACTCGAGCGCCTGGCGCATCAGCTTCACGTTGCCCACGCATTCGAACGAGTAGTCGGCGCCGCCGTCGGTCAACTGCACGATGTGGTCGACGACGTTCTCGACTTCGTTCGGGTTGATGAAGTGCGTCATCCCGAACTTCTTCGCGAGCTCCACGCGCTTCGGGTTGATGTCGACGCCGATGATCTTGTCCGCGCCGACCATCTTCGCGCCCTGGATCACGTTCAGGCCGATCCCGCCGAGACCGAACACGACGACGTTCGCCCCCGCCTCGACCTTCGCCGAGTACACGACCGCGCCGACGCCCGTCGTCACGCCGCAGCCGATGTAGCAGATCTTGTCGAACGGCGCGTCCTCGCGCACCTTCGCCACCGCGATTTCCGGCACGACGATGTAGTTCGAGAACGTCGACGTCCCCATGTAGTGGAACAGCGGCTTGCCGTCGAGCGAGAAGCGCGACGTCGCGTCGGGCATCAGGCCCTTGCCCTGCGTCGCGCGGATCTTCTGGCACAGGTTGGTCTTGCGCGACAGGCAGAACTTGCACTCGCGGCATTCGGGCGTATAGAGCGGAATCACGTGATCGCCCTTGCGCACGGTGCCGACGCCGGGGCCGACGTCGACCACCACGCCCGCGCCTTCATGGCCGAGGATCGCCGGGAAGATCCCTTCCGGATCGGCGCCCGACAGCGTGTAGTAGTCGGTGTGGCAGATGCCGGTGGCCTTCACCTCGATCAGCACTTCGCCGGCGCGCGGCCCTTCGAGATCGACTTCCTCGATCGTCAGCGGCGCACCCGCCTTCCATGCAATCGCGGCTTTCGTTTTCATCGTGTCACTCCTGTCTGTCTGTGAGGTCGGCCCGGGTGCGCGCTGCGGCGCCCGCCGGGTTCCATGCAAAGCTGTCGAAGCCGTGCCGCGCGGCATCGTGCGCGGCACCGCAACGGAATCCCGTGCTCGCCATGATCGCCGCTCCCGGCACGCACCGCGTGCGGGAAACGGTCGTCGGCTTGCCACGATGCGTCATGGCTGACGCAAAAGAACAAGTGTTCGAGTTTAAACGCCCGTCGTGAACCATGCATCCGTGCGCGCATACAGATCGATGAAGCGCGCGTGGCGCGCGGCCAGCGAGCGGTCCTCGCGCGGCACGGCGACGGGCGACGCGGCGGGCGCCAGCGCGCGCAACGCGTCTTCCCGCCAGTGCCCGATCGCGACGCCCGCGAGCAGCGCCGCACCGCGCGTCGCGGCATTCGGGCAGTCGATCGCGTGCAGCGACGCGCCGAGCGTGTCGGCGAGCAGCTGGCGCCAGCGCGGATCGACCGAGCCGCCGCCCGCGAGACGCAGCGTCGTCACCGGGTCGCGGCGGTCGGCATCGCGGATCGCATCGAGCCCCGCACGCAACGCGAACGCGACGCCTTCGAACGCCGCGCGCATCATCGCGCCGCGCGTGTCGCCGAGCCCGAGGCCGAGCCAGCCGCCGCGCGCGTCGGGGTTCATCCACGGCGAACGCTCGCCCGTCAGGTACGGCAGGAAGCACAGCCGTTCGGACGCCGGCCGCGCGAACGCATCGTCATACGCGTCGGCCCATCCCGCATAACCCAGCCAGCCGCGAACGGCTTCGAGCGCGAGCCCGACGTTCTGCATCGCGGCCATCGTGTAGTAGCCGCCGCCGGCCGCGGTGCGATAGCGGTGCAGCCCGCGCCGCGCGGGC
>NZ_JAAGPK010000162.1:0-16859 GCF_017104685.1 Burkholderia sp. Tr-20355
TACCGCCGCGCGCGGCGCGGCGCGCGCCACGTGCCGGCGCGCCGGCGGCACGCCGTATTCGATCGTCAGCCCTGTCATGTTCGACTCCTTGCAATGACGCGCCGCGGCGCGCTACGCGACCCACGGATGGCGATGCCGGTCGATCTGCGTGAACGGCGCCGGGTCGATCCACGCGCGCGCGTCGAAATCGCGTTCGAGAAAGCCCCATTCGACGAGAAAATCCTTGAACGCGACCAGACCGTCGATCGACGTCGGCGCGAGCCCGGTCTCCAGATGGCGGTGCACATCCCCGCCGTATGCATAGCGCACCCACTCGTCGGAGGCATGCGTTTCGCGGCCGATATAGGCGACCGTATCGGCCGGATGGCGCGCGGCCCAGTCGCCCGCGCCGACCACGACCGACAGGAACCGGCTCACGAGATCGGGGCGCGTATCGATCAGCGCGCGATCGACGGTCAGCGTGCGCGGCGTGCCGTTGCCGATCCGCACCAGCGGATCGGGATGCGCGCCAAGATCGATGACGACCTGCGCGTCGATCAGGTGCACGGTCTCCAGCCCGGCGACGCCCTTCACGAACACCGCGTCGACGTCGCCGCGCACGAGCGCCGAGATCTCGAGTCCGTACTCGTGCGGGCCGCGCGTGAACGAGGCTGGCCCGGTGCGGCGCTCGCGCGTGTCGGGCAGGTCGATCCATTCGGCGTCGCCGTGGCCGAGCCCTTCCAGTTCGAGCGCGCTCAGGAAGCCCTTCAGGGCGGCCGCACGCCAGAAGTCGATGCTGATCGGATGGCGCGGCAATCCGAGCCGCCGGCCGCGCAGATCGCGCGTCGTGCGAATGCCGCGCTCGGGCAGCGTGACGATCGCCTGGAATTCGTTGGTCCACGACAGGCCGATCACGCGCGTATCGGCGCCGCGTGCCCGCGCCCACAGCGCGGGAATGTTGCCGCCCTGCCGGAACGAGTGCGGCAGGCTGTGATCGAAGTGCGATTCGCGCTTGTCGGCATCGGCCGTCTCCTGCAGCGAATTCAGCACGATGCCGTCCGGCCCGAACTCTTCGTCGAACCAGCCGCGATGCACGGCGATGCCGAGCGCGGTCGGCACCGGGCAGCGCGTGTACCAGAGTGCGTCGCAAGCCGTGGCCTGCGCAGCGAGTGTCGTCATGGTGAGTATCCTTGTCGTTGTCGTTGATGCGCGGCGGCACGCCGCCGCGCTCAGGCGCTGGCCACGCGCAGCGCTGCCTGCGTGCCGCGCGCGTTCAGCGCGCCGTCGACGAGCGGCAGCACTTCCTCGCCCACGCGGTACGCCTCTTCGAGATGCGGATTGCTCGCGAGGATGAACGTCGATACGCCGATGTCGACGTATTCCGCGAGCCGCTCGGCCACCTGCTCGTGGCTGCCGACGATCACGCAGCCGGGGCCGCCACGGATCTGCGACATTCCGGCCCACAGGTTCGGGCCGACGATCAGGTCGTCAAAGTGCTGCGTGTTGCCCTGGTGCAATGCGAACTGGCGCTTCGCGCCGACCGATTCCGACGATTCGCCGCGCCCGCCGAAACCGGCACGCGTCGCGTCGCCCACCGTGGCGAACATCTGCCGCAGCTCGGCCCACGCCTGTTCCTCGGTTTCGCGCGCGAGGATGTCGATGCGCATGCCGAAGCGCAGGTCGCGCTCGGCGTTCTGCCGGTCGAGCGCGCGGCGCGCCGCGTCGATCACTTCCTTCTGCTTCGCGAGCGGCTCGCCCCAGCTCAGGTGCACGTCGCCGTGTTTCGCCGCGACCGCGAGCGCAGCGTCGCTCGCGCCGGCCAGATAAATCCGCGGCGGCTTCTGGCCGCTCAGCGGTGGCAGCAGCCCGCCGGCTTCGACGCGGTAGAAGCGGCCGTCGAACGAGAATGGCGCGCCGGCCGCGATGCCCTTCACGACGTCGAGGAATTCGTCGGTGCGCGCATAGCGGCTGTCGTGATCGATGAAGTCGCCGTACGCGCGCTGGTCGGGACCGCCGCCGCCCGTGACGACGTTCCACTCGACGCGGCCGCGGCTGATCCGCTGCAGGCTCGCGGCCATTTGCGCCGCATAGACCGGATGCACGAAATGCGGCTGCAGCGCGATCAGCAGCCGCAGCCGGCGCGTCTCGCGCGCCAGCGCCGCCGCGACGACCCACGGTTCCTCGGTGAAGCGGAAGATCGGAATCAGCGCGCCGTGAAAACCGGCGATGTCGGCCGCGCGCGCCACCTGCGACAGATAGTCGATGTAGCCGAAATCGTCGTCGTCGACTTTCGGCGCGACGCGCGACGCGCGCTGGCGATTCCATTCGCCGCGCGTATGCAGGTCGTGTGCGCGCCGGCCGTCGCCGTGCATCGGCAGGCGCCACAGAAATTCAACAGCCATCGGGATTCTCCTTGTCGGCCCGTTCGGATTGCGTGCGGCACCGGCGTGCCGCGCGTATGCAGCGCTGTAAAGCACGCGGTGTGCCAACGCGCACGCCTGCTGACGTGCGGCGCGGCCGCCGAGCACGCGCGATGCCTTGCCGGCCGGGCGTCGACGGCCATCGACGAACACGCGCCGCGCGGTGCCGGCATCCCGAAAGCGAATCCGTGCCGTGCTGTTGCGCACGACACACCAGTGTTGCACGCGCAACAGCACCCGACGCGACTGTTGCTCACGCAACAGGCGTTGCGCCGGCCGTCGCGCCGCGCAGCGCCCGGGATGCCCGCGCCGCGTGCCGCCCGGCCGTTTCCGCTCATTGGCCCGGAACTTGCAACGTGGAACGGCCGCGCGTGCGACACCGCGCATCGACCACGCTTACCCAGACAGGGGAATCTCACACATGACAGACAGGCCCGATTCGTCATCGGACAAGCAGCAGACGTTCTGGTACGCCCGATCGCCCGTGCCGACGCCGCTCGGCATCGCCGTGCATCTCGGCTGGCTCAACGGCGAGACGTCGGCCGACGGCGTCGCGATCCGCTCGCCGCGCGGCGCCACGCGGCACGACGTGTCATCGATCAGCGATCACACGCTCGCGCAGTCGTTCCGCCAGGGCGGCAGCATCCCCGCGATGTGGGCGCGCTCGAACGACGCCAACACGCGCGTGATCGGGCTGTCGTGGGTCGACGAATCGCAGCTGATCCTCGCGCGGCCCGAGTCGGGCATCCGCTCGGTGAAGGCGTTGCGCGGCCGCCGGATCGCGATTCCGAGCCGCCCCGACGACCGCATCGACATCTTTCGCGCGTCCGCGCTGCGCGGCTTCGTCAATGCACTGAGCCTCGACGGACTGACCACGCGCGACGTCGAGCTCGTCGACGTGCGCGCACGCACGCTGCAGGCCGTCGGGCCCGCGCGTGCGGCGAACCTGTTCGCGTCGCCGCACGGCTTTTCGAGCCGCGCGCTGTATGCGGCCGAAGCCGGCGCGCTGCTGCGCGGCGAAGTCGACGCGATCTACGTGAAAGGCTCGACGGGTCTCGAGATCGCGCAACTGATCGGCGCACACGTCGTGATCGACATCGGCTTTCATCCGGAGCGCTCGATCCGCAACAACAACGGCACGCCGCGCCCGCTGACCGTCAACGCGGACGTGCTCGCGAACCATCCGGACATCGTCGCCGGCTTCCTGAAGCTCGTGGTCGCCGCCGGCGAATGGGCGAGCACGCATCCCGACGAAACCGCGCACTACGTGGCGGGCGAAACCGCATCGTCGATCGACTGGGTGCGAGCCGCGTACGGCAACCAGTTGCACCGCCATCTCGGCGTCAATCTCGACGACGAATCGGTCGCCGCGCTCGACGAGTTCAAGACGTTCCTGCGCGAGCACGGCTTTCTGGAAACCGACTTCGACGTCGCCGACTGGATCGACCCGCGCCCGCTCGCCGACGTGCTGCGGCCGTCGTGGCAGAAACGCGCGTGAGCCCCTTTTTCGTTCATTGTTCGGGACCATCATGAAATACTCCCTCTCCCTCGCGTCACTGCGCCGCCTGCTGCGCGCGCTGCTCGCCGTGCTACCGCTGGCGGCCGCGTCGCTCGCGGCACCGGCAGCGCATGCGCAAGACGCGCCCAAGGTCGTGCGCATTGCCGTCGTCGCGTACTCGAGCGGCGGCAAGACGCAATATGCCGGCGCATCCGCGCTGATCGACGCCGACAAGTCGCTCGAGAAGGCGCTGGCCGCCCGGCACGTGAAGCTGCAATGGGTGCCGGTGTCGACCGCGGCGGTCGGCACGCTCGTCAACGAGGCGTTCACGAACGGCAGCATCGATTTCGCGGGCTACGGCGACCTGCCGTCGGTCGTCGTCAACGCGTCGGGCACGCACACGCGCCTGATCGTGCCGGGCGGCGCCGGCAGCAATACGTATCTGGTCGTGCCGGCCGGCTCGACCGCGAAGTCGATCGTCGATCTGAAAGGCAAGCGCATCGCGCTCAATCGCGGCCGGCCGTGGGAAGTCACGTTCGGCAAGCTGCTCGCCGAAAACGGGCTGAAGCTGTCCGACTTCAAGATCTACAACCTCGATCCGCAGGCCGGCGCGGCAGCCGTCGCGGCCGGCCGCGTCGACGGCTTCTTTACGCTGTCCGACGCGTATTCGCTGGTCGACAAGAACGTCGGCAAGATCATCTGGTCGACCAAGACCGCGCCCGACGACTGGAAGATGCGCGCCGAACTGTGGGCATCCGACGATTTCGTGCGGCGCTACCCCGACGTCACGCAGCTCGTCGCGACGGCCTACGTGCGGGCCGCGCACTGGATCTCGCAGCCGCAGAACCGCGATGCGTACGTGAAGATCCTGAGCGCGTCGGGCCAGCCCGAAAGCGTCGTGCGCCGCGAATACGCGGACGAATCGACGCCGTGGAAAGAGCAATGGACGCCGCTCTTCACGCCGGCGCTGACCGGCCACTACCGCGATGTCGTCGCGTACAGCCGCCAGGCCGGCCTGACGTCGGTGCCGGTCGACGTGAACGCGCTGCTCGCGCCGACCTTCGTGGCGACCGCGCTCAAGCAGCTTGGTCTCGACGGCTACTGGCGCGCCGATGCCGCGCGCGTCGCGAGCCGCTGATGGCGATGCGCGCCCTCGCGCCGAACGGCTGGCGCGCGATCCGCCTGCCCGGCCTCGCGCGGCTCGGCGAACATGCGCTGTGGTGGATCACGCCCTTTACGTTCGCCGCGCTGTGGTGGCTCGCGAGCGCGCAGCGCTGGTTTCCGCCGCAGCTCGTCGTGCCGCCCGAACGCCTCGCCGCGACGCTGCGCACGCTGCTCGACACCGGCGAACTGCGCGACAACCTGCTGATCACGCTGCATCGCCTCGCGCTCGGCTTCGCGCTCGGCGCAACCGGCGGCGCCGCGTTCGGCATCCTGCTCGCACGCAGCCGGCTGTTCGCCGACTACCTGCAGCCGACCTTCGACCTGCTGCGGCAAGTGCCGACGCTCACGCTGATTCCGCTGCTGATCCTGCTGATCGGCGTCGACGAGCCGTTGAAGCTCGTCGTCGTCGGCAAGGCCGTGTTCTTCCCGGTCGCGCTGGCCGCGTACACGGGCGTGCACGATGCGCCGCGCGATCTCGTCGAAATGGCGCGCCACTACGGGCTCGGCCGCTTCGCACTACTGCGCGACGTGCTGCTGCCGGCCGCGCTGCCGCCGCTGCTGACGGGCGTGCGGATCGCACTCGCGCGCGCGTGGCTCGCCCTCGTCGCGGTCGAGCTGCTCAGCGCCGACAGCGGGATCGGCCAGATGATGGAACTCGCGCGGCAGATGCTGCGGCTCGACGTGGTGCTCGTCGACGTCGCCGTGATCGGGCTGACCGGTTTCGCGCTCGACCGCTCGATCGCGCTCGTGCAGCGCTACGCATTGCGCTGGCAGACGCCCGCGCGCTGACTTTGACTGGATACGCTTCGGCATGACCTTCGCCACCCGCGCTTTCTCGTTCGCCCCGCTGCGCCGCCGCGCGCGCGGCCTCGTCGTGCCGGCCCTGCTGATCGCCGCGTGGCAAGCTGCCTCGTCCGGCGACGCGGCCCACCAATACGCATTCGTGCCGCTGCAGCAGGTCGGCGCGGCGCTCGTCGAACTCGCCCGCAGCGGCGAACTCGCAACCGATCTCGGCGCGAGCCTGCGCCGCACGACGCTCGGGCTCGGGTTCGGCGTCGCGGCCGGGCTCGGGTTCGGCGCGGTACTGGCGCGTTCGCCGCTCGCGCGCAAGCTGGCCGAACCGGCGTTCCAGGCGTTGCGCTACGTGCCGCTGCTCGGGCTGATTCCGCTGCTGAGCCTGTGGGCCGGCACCGGCGAATTCGCCAAGGTGTTCATCATCGCGCTCGCCGCGTTCTACCCGATGACCACCGCCAGCTTCGACGGGCTGCGCCGCGTCGATCCACGCTATGTCGAACTTGCGCAGTCGTATCGGCTGACGCGCGTCGGCCTGTGGCGCGACGTGCTGATACCGGGCGCATTGCCCGACCTGTTCGCGGGCGTGCTGCAGGCCGTGCCGTTCGCGTGGATCACCGCGACCAGCAGCGAGTTGCTGTTCAACACGGGGGCCGGTATCGGCAGCCTCATGCAGAATGCCCAGGCAGGCGCCCGCGCCGACGTGCTGCTCGTGTGCGTGTTGGGCGTGACGGCGCTGGCCGTCGGGATGAGCGCGCTATGCGAGCGGATCGCGCGGCGCGCGCTGCGCTGGCGGGATCACGCCTGACGGCGCAGCCGCGCGTCGGCGTCGCCCGTGTCGCGCGGCTTCAGGATACCGAGCTGCGCGAGCCGCGCTCGCACGATGTTGCGCGACTGGTCGAGCAGGCGCGACATGCGCAGCTGGTTGTGATCGCTGTAGTCGAACACGCTGCGGTAGACGGTGTCCTCGATGTGCTGCCAAAGCGCCGGCGTACCCAGATCCAGCAATTCGATCACCGCATGACGCAGCGCCTCGGTCGCTTCGGCGACGTCGCGTGCGCGGCGCGGCGGTGCGGCGGCCGCACCCGGCGCGCCGGCCGTGTCGGGCGCGAGCGACAGCGCCGAGAACTGCAGGTCGCCGACGTCGATCGCCCCGCCCGCGCAGATCAGCACCGCGTGGTGGATCACGTTCTCCAGCTCGCGGATGTTGCCGGGCCACGCATGCGCATGCAGTCGGGCGCGTGCGGCGTCGGTCAGCGTCGGCGCGGCCACGCGCAGCCGCTTCGCATAGGTGTCGATGAAATGCTCGATCAGCGGCGCGATGTCGCCGGGCCGCTCGCGCAGCGGCAGCAGACTCAGCTTCACGACGTTGAGCCGGTAGTACAGGTCCTCGCGGAAATTGCCCGCGCGCACCGCCGCCTCGAGATTCACGTTGGTCGCCGCGACCAGCCGCACGTCGATCTTCACGGTCTTGCGCGAGCCGACCGGCGTCACCTCGCGCTCCTGCAGCACGCGCAGCAGCTTGACCTGCGCGGACAGCGGCAGGTCGCCCACCTCGTCGAGAAAGAGCGTGCCGCGATTCGCGGATTCGAACCAGCCGGGCTGGGCATTGATCGCGCCGGTGAACGCGCCGCGCTCGTGGCCGAACAGCTCGCTTTCGATCAGCGTCTCGGAAAATGCGCCGCAGTTGACCGCGACGAACGGGCCGTCATGGCGCTCGCTCAGCGAATGCACGAGGCGCGCAATCAGCTCCTTGCCGGTGCCGCTCTCGCCGGTGACGAGCACCGTCGCATCGCTCGGTGCGACGAGCTGGATGCGTTCGAGCAGCACCCGCGATTTGGGATCGTCGAACGTCAGTGCCTTCGCGCGGATCGTGATCGCGTGCGAAGTCGGGTCCGGCAAGCTGAAGATGGCCATGGCACGACCGGCGTGTTGAACGGGGAAGGTTCGACGATAGCAAGGCGCACGCCGGCCACGAACCAATTCATCGAGCTATCGGTATGACGGCGGCCGGATTGCGTCGGCCGCCGTGCGGCGTCAGGCAAGACCGGTCATCTTCCACTGCTGTTCGAGCGCGCCCGGCCCGAAGTCGAGCGAGCCGCCGAGCGGTTCCGCGAGCGCCTGGAAATACGCGGCTTCCTCGAGGATCAGGATGTACTTCGATACGTCGAGGATCGACTTGCCCCAGAACGTCGCGCCGCCGTTTGCCTCGATGATTGCCGGCACGTCGGGATCGCGCCGGATCGTATCGACGATGAAGCGCGGCTCGCCCGGGCGACGATCGACGTAGACCGGAATCTCGCGAGCCCGCGTGTAGCGCGCGGCCGGCGCATAACGGATCGGCAGCGGGCGATGCGCGCTCGCCCACGCGCCGAGATACGGGCCATGCACGTGTATCACGACGTCCACTTCAGGCGCCTCGCGGAACACTCCCGCGTAACGCGGGCCGTTGCCGCCCGCGCGCGCGTCGCCGTGCAGCACGTCGCCGTCGAGCGTCACGACGACGGGTTGAATGTCCTGTGACGCGGCCCACGGGCTCGGCGCAGACAGCGCGACGACGAGCTCCGTGCCCGGCACGCGCTGGAACGCCTGGAACGTGTTGGTCGCGGACAGCGTGCGCGTTTCCTTCAGCACGCGCGCGGCCTGCGTGAACTCGCGCGTGGCGCGCTCGACGAATGCCACGAGTTCGCCGCTGTCGATGGCTTGGGTGACGGACATGAGAACGGTTTCCTTGATCGGATGGACGGAGGGACTCGCGTCGCGACACCGCGACGCACGGCCACCGGATCAGCAGCAATCGTGCCAACCCGGCGAGCGCGCTGCGCGGGCCGGCCGGCGTGGCGCTCGCGCGATGCCCGACCCGCGCGATGCTATCCGCGAGCGTGCGCCTGTTGCGGGAGCAACACTGTACCGGCCGCGATTGCTGCGCGACGCGCAGCGCGTGCACGTGCACCATCCGCGTGGTGCCGACCGGTTGCCCGCCGCACCGCGCGTGGCGTGCGCAACGAACGTGCTGGTTCGAAACTTGCGTCGTGGTCGGCCCGCACCGGCCTTGCACGGTGCATCCGATCTCATCCACCTTCATCCGACCATGACGCTCCTTCCCCTGCGCGGTGTTGCCGCGCGCGCGCTGCTCATCTCGGCACTCGCCGTGCCTTCCGTCGTTTCGCTCGCGGCCTCGCCCGGCCATGTTCCCGTGCCCGATCCGCTGCAGGGCGACGGCCGCGTGTCCGCGTTCTACACGTGGGACCGCGACATCCCGGCCACGCCCGGCGCGCTGCTGCGCTCCGAACCACTGCCGGCCACGCTCGGGCTCGCGGGCGCCGCGCGGCAGTTGCGCATCTTGTATGCATCGACCGACGGCGTCGGCGGCCGGACGCCGATCGCGGTGTCGGGCGCGCTGTTCGTGCCGCGCGGCACACCGCCAGCCGGCGGCTGGCCGATCGTCGCATGGGCGCACGGCACGTTCGGGATGGCCGATATCTGCGCGCCGTCGTGGTTCGGCCGCTCGTATCGCGACGTGCGCTACCTGAACGCATGGCTTCAGCAAGGGTTCGCGGTGGTCGCGACCGACTACCAGGGCCTCGGCACGCCCGGCCCGAATCCGCAGCTCAACAACCGCTCGAACAGCTACACGCTGCTCGACAGCGTGCGTGCGGTGCTCGGCGGCGTGCCGGGCCTCGCGAACGAAGTCGTGCTCGTCGGCCAGTCGCAAGGCGGCTCGGCCGTCATCGCGGCGGCCGGCTACGCGCCCGTCTACGCGCCGGAACTCGCGATCCGCGCGACCGTCGCGACCGGGACGATCTACAACGCGTCGCGTGCCACGCTCGCGTCGTTGCCGCCGTTCGAGACGGCCTACCGGCGCGATCCCGACCGCGTCGACCCGACGCTTGCGTACCAGTTCTACTCGGTGCTGTCGGCGCAGCAGATCGACCCGTCACTGCGCGCCGACGAAGTGTTGACCGACCGCGCGCTGCCGATTCTCGAGCAATCGCGCATCGGCTGCCTCGCGTCGCTCGAGGACGACGCGGCGCTCGCGCACCTCACGCACGCGAATACGGTCAAGCCGGGCGGCGATGCGCGGCTGAAAGCATGGTGGGACGACTACCTGAAATATCCGACACTGAAGCTCGCCGCCCCCGTCTTCATCGGCGCGGGCGCGGACGACGGGCTGGCGCCGCTCGAACTCGCGCTGGCGAAGGACGCGTGCGCGGCGGGCACGACGGTCGAGGCACACCTGTACGCGGGCCGCGAACACAACGGCACCGTGAACGTGTCGCTCGCCGATTCGATTCCGTTCGTGAAGCGCGTGCTCGCCGGCGAGACGATCCACCCGATTTGCTCGCCGGTCGCCCAGCAGTCCGCGTCGCAATAGCCGGCTCCCTGCGCTTTGCACGACGACGCGAATGCTTGTGCAAATCCGTTATTGGATCGCGCCGCTGCCCGTTTTTATACTCGTCAGCACGCTCTGTTGAAGAGTGCCAGCCAATTCCGACAGATCAGCACAGGACGAAAAGATGAGCCTACGCCCCTTGCACGACCGCGTGATCGTGAAGCGACTCGACCAGGAAACCACCACCGCGTCGGGCATCGTGATCCCCGACAGCGCCGCCGAAAAACCCGACCAGGGCGAAGTGATCGCCGTTGGCCCCGGCCGGAAGGATGCCGACGGCCAGCGCATCGTGCCCGACCTGCAGATCGGCGAGCGCGTGCTGTTCGGCAAGTACGCGGGCCAGGCCGTCAAAGTGGACGGCAACGAGTTTCTCGTGCTGCGCGAGGAAGACATCGTCGCGGTCGTCAATCAATAACGGAGCGCAATCATGGCAGCCAAGGAAATCATTTTCAGCGACGTCGCACGGGCAAGACTGACCGAAGGCGTGAACATCCTCGCGAACGCGGTGAAGGTGACGCTCGGGCCGAAGGGCCGCAACGTCGTGCTCGAACGCAGCTTCGGCGCGCCCGTCGTCACGAAGGACGGCGTGTCGGTCGCGAAGGAAATCGAACTCGCGGACAAGCTGCAGAACATCGGCGCGCAGCTCGTGAAGGAAGTCGCGTCGCGCACCAGCGATGCCGCCGGCGACGGCACGACGACGGCCACGGTGCTCGCGCAGGCGATCGTCCGTGAAGGCCAGAAATACGTGGCGGCCGGGCTCAACCCGCTCGACCTGAAGCGCGGCATCGACAAGGCCGTCGCGGCGGCCGTCGACGAGCTGAAGAAGATCAGCAAGCCGACCACCACGAGCAAGGAAATCGCGCAGGTTGCGACGATCTCCGCGAACGGCGAGGAATCGATCGGCCAGCGCATCGCCGAGGCGATCGACCGCGTCGGCAAGGAAGGCGTGATCACCGTCGAGGACGGCAAGTCGCTCGCCGACGAGCTCGACGTCGTCGAAGGGCTGCAGTTCGACCGCGGCTACCTGTCGCCGTATTTCATCAACAATCCCGACAAGCAGATCGCCGAGATCGAAAGCCCGTACATCCTGCTGCACGACAAGAAGATCTCGAACATCCGCGATCTGCTGCCGGTGCTCGAACAGGTCGCGAAGTCGGGCCGGCCGCTGCTGATCATCGCGGAAGACGTCGAAGGCGAAGCGCTCGCGACGCTCGTCGTCAACAACATCCGCGGGATCCTGAAGACGGTCGCGGTCAAGGCGCCGGGCTTCGGCGATCGCCGCAAGGCGCTGCTCGAGGACATCGCGATCCTCACCGGCGGGCAGGTGATCGCGGAGGAAACGGGCCTGACGCTCGAGAAGGCGACGCTCGCCGAGCTCGGCCAGGCGAAGCGCATCGAGGTCGGCAAGGAAAACACGACCGTGATCGACGGCGCGGGCGATGCGAAGAACATCGAGGCGCGCGTGAAGCAGATCCGCGTGCAGATCGACGAGGCGACGTCCGATTACGACCGTGAAAAGCTGCAGGAGCGCGTGGCCAAGCTGGCCGGCGGTGTTGCCGTGATCAAGGTCGGCGGTGCGACCGAAATCGAGGTGAAGGAGAAGAAGGACCGCGTCGACGACGCGCTGCACGCGACGCGCGCGGCCGTCGAGGAAGGCATCGTGCCGGGCGGCGGCGTCGCGCTGATCCGCGTGCGGCAGGCGATCCGCGAACTGAAAGGCGTGAACGCCGACCAGGATGCGGGCATCAAGATCGTGCTGCGCGCGCTCGAGGAACCGCTGCGCCAGATCGTCACGAACGCGGGCGAGGAAGCGAGCGTCGTCGTCGCGAAGGTCGCGGAAGGCACGGGCAACTTCGGGTACAACGCGCAGACGGGCGAGTACGGCGATCTCGTCGAATCGGGCGTGCTCGATCCGACCAAGGTCACGCGCACGGCGCTGCAAAACGCGGCGTCGGTGGCCGGGCTGCTGCTGACGACCGATGCGACCGTGTTCGAAGCGCCGAAGGATGCGGCGCCGGCTGCCGCACCGGGCGGTCCGGGTGCGGGCGGGCCGGGCTTCGATTTCTGACGACGGGCCGTGCGCGCCGGTTCACCGGCGCGCGCAGCCGGGCAGGACGCGTAACGCGTGGCGACGCAAGTCGTCACGCGTTGTTGCATGGAAGCGGCAAAATGCGGTGGCCGGCAGGTCGAACCGGGCACCGACACACCGCTCTCACGCCTTTACGACCTTTTTACTTGCGCCGGCGAATACGTTCACTAGAATGGGTTCGCCATCCACCACCGAGCACGCGACATGCGCCTCCGAAGTCCTCGTCCTCCGAGTTGCTTTTCTGCCTGACAGGCAGGACGCCTGTGCCTCCCTCCCGAGCCATCGTCCTGCCGCCTGGCGGACGGTGCGCGCCGTAGTCCTCTCCGTGCACGCCTGAACACGACGTCGATGCGATCACCGCGCATCGGGAATGCATGCGCTCGAGCGTGTGCGCAGCACATCCTGTGCAACGAAGCGTCATCGATCCGCCGGTCCAGTTCATTTACTACGCATACCTGAATTTTATTCAGAGAAATTTCCGTTACCGGAGCCCGGTCATGTTCGAGATCGACAAGCAGTACACACGCGAATTCATCCACACCGCCTGCGGCGGCAGCAAGCAGGGTTTCCTGCCGACGAAGAACGGCAAGGTCGTGGCCGCCTGCCTTCGCGCGGACCTCAATCCGCACGCGCCCGACGTGATCCTTTGCGACGGCAGCGCGTCCGCGCGCTCGGCCGGCAGGACGCTCGCCGCGCAACGCGATGCGATTCCGGTGTTCATCAAGACGGCAACCGATGCCTACCGCTTCGTCGGCCGGTACGTCGTCAGCGAATCGCTCACGGCGCCGCTCGACTGCGCGCCTTACGTGCGCAACAGCGGCTTCACCGCCGCGCAGATCTCGCGCGTGCTCAAGCTCGAGCGCAACTGACACGCTTGCGCGGCGCATCGCGCGCCGCGTCCCGCTCGTCTTTCATACAGGAGCAATCATGCTGGGCCTGACGTTCTGGAAACACGTGATCGGCGCGCGGACCGATGCAATCCGCGACAGCAGGACAACGGCGCACGACCGGCATCGCCGGATATCGAGAACGCTCGTGCTGACCAGCGCCGCCGTGGCGTTCGCGGCGATCGCGTTCGGCGCGCCGGTCGTCGGCATTTCGGTCTTCCTGCTGACCACGCTGCCGTTCGTTTTGTCGGGTACGTGAGCCAGTCCATAGCGGGCCCGGTTCCATCGTCGGTCGATATGAAATTTTAATACCGGCCCCCCCTGTCTCTGACACTGTCTTTATGCGGCTTTGTCTAGGATTTCCCTGTCATCCCGACACGGAGCAATCCGCATGCAAACGCAGCAGGCCGCCGTGGGCGGCCAACCCGACCTTCCCCGCCGACGCGGCGACACGCCGTCCGCAGCCCGGCTCGCCGACGCCTGCCCGGTGGACAACATCCTGCTCGACGTCCCGGCCGAAAGCGCGACCCAGTTGTTCGACCTCGTCGCGCGCCATATCGCGCGCAGCAGCGGCGTATCCGCCGAACGGATCCGGACCGAACTCGCCAGGCGCGAGCAGCTCGGCTCGACCGGTCTGGGCCAGGGCGTCGCGATTCCGCACGCACGAGTCGACGGGCTCGACTCGGCGGTCGCGCTGTTCGTCCGCGCGCTCTATCCGTTCGCGTTCAACGCGCCGGACCGCAAGCCCGTGCGCGAATTCATCGTGCTGGTCCTGCCGCAGGCGGACGACCGCACGCACCTCGAACTGCTCGCCGACGCGGCACGGTGTTTCAGCGAACGCGCGTTCCGGCACGCGTCGCGCGATGCGCGAACGCCCGGCGAGCTTCACCTGCTGATGCAACGCACACACTGACGCCGCGTCGAACGGCGACAGGCACCTCCCTCCATTCATTCGGACTCCCATGTTCCCAGACCCTGAAAGTCCCACTCTCATGTCGCGACGCGCAGCCGGCCTGGCTCGCTCGCTGCCGTTCATGCAGGCGCTGCACGGGCAGACCGTCGTCATCGTCGATGGCGGCGCCGCGAGCGATGCACGCACCCGTGCGGCCTTCGCACAGGATGTCGCGCTGCTTGCGCTCACCGGCGTTCGTCCGGTCGTCGTCCAGGGCGGGCCGGCCGCGGCCGATACGCAATCGGTCGAGGCCGCGCATGCCGCGATGACCGGCGTCAATCACGAACTGGTGCGCCTGATCGGCGGTCACGGTGCTAGGGCGATCGGCATCGACGGTCACGACGGCGGCCTGCTGGTCGCCCGCGCGGCACCCGACCGCACGCAGGCAAGCGCGGTCGCACGGTTCGACGTCGCCGCGTTGAACGCCTTCCTGGAAAACGGACTCGTGCCCGTCGTGATGCCGGTCGCACCGGACGACGCGGGCCACGCGCACGTGCTGCGCCCGGAACGGCTCGGCAGCCTGTTCGCGCAATGCACCGGTGCCGTCACGCTGGTGATGATGGTCGACGGGGCATGGCTGCGCGAACTCGGCGAGCTCGCCGGGCTGTACGGCATCACGGAACTCGAACAATGGCTCGCCGAGCATCCGGCCGCCGATGCGGCGCCCTGCGTGCGGGACGCGCTCGATGCGCTTGCGCACGGCGTGCAGAACGTCCACCTCGCCGATATCGGGCAACCCGAATCGCTGATCGACGAACTGCTGACGGAGGAAGGATCGGGTGTGGTGTTCTGTCGGCGCGGCAACACCGACCTGCTGTCGGAAACCCGCCGATACTTCGCCGATTCGGCGTGCGTGCTGCGTGACGGGTTCAGCGTGGAGAAGAAGCCGGTCGTACGATTCTGACCGCGTAACGGGAAAACGCCTGCGGCGACCCGCAAGGGCCGCCGCAGGCGGGCAACAACGACATCACCGTCAACGGCGCGTCGCCAGCCGCTTCACGACACGCACCAGCGCATCGACCTCGTCGCACGTGTTGTAGAACGCGAGCGACGGCCGCACCGTGGCCTCGAGCCCGAAGCGCCGCAGGATCGGCTGCGCGCAGTGATGCCCGGAGCGCACCGCGATGCCCTCTTCGTTCAGCGCTTGCCCGACTTCCTCGGTTTCATAGCCCTTCAGCACGAACGACAGCACGCTCGCCTTGTCGCGCGCGGTGCCGACGAGCCGCACGCCCGGTACCGGCGCGAGCACGCTCGTCGCATACGCCAGCAGGTCGTGCTCGTAGCGCGCGATGTTCTCGATACCGACGCGGCTCACGTAGTCGAGCGCCGCGCCGAGCCCCACCGCATCCGCGATGTTGCCGGTGCCGGCTTCGAACCGGTTCGGCGGCGGCTGGAACACCGTGCGCTCGAACGTCACGTCCGCGATCATGTTGCCGCCGCCCTGCCAGGGCGGCATGTCGTCGAGGATCGCGCGCTTGCCATAGACGACGCCGATGCCGGTCGGGCCGTAGATCTTGTGGCCCGAGAACACGAAGAAGTCGGCATCGAGCGCCTGCACGTCGACGCGCATGTGCGAGATCGACTGCGCGCCGTCGACGAGCGCCTTCGCACCCGCGCGATGCGCAAGCTCGACGATCTCCTTCACCGGCACGACCGTGCCGAGCGCATTCGACACCTGCGTGACCGACACGATCTTCGTGCGGTCGTTGAGCAGCTTCCGGTATTCGTCGAGCAGCACCTGCCCCGAATCGTCGACCGGAATCACGCGCAGCTTCGCACCCTTGAGCGCGGCAAGCTGCTGCCACGGCACGATGTTCGCGTGATGCTCGAGATTCGACACGATGATCTCGTCGCCCTCGCCGACGTTCTGCACGCCCCACGACTTCGCGATCAGGTTGATCGCCTCGGTCGTGCCGCGCACGAACACGATCTCGTCCGGCGACGACGCGCCGATGAAGCGCTGCACCGTTTCCCGCGCATGCTCGTATGCATCCGTCGCACGGCCGGCCAGGGCATGCGCCGCGCGGTGAATGTTCGAGTTCTCGTGTGCGTAGAAATACGCGAGCCGGTCGATCACGGCCTGCGGCTTGTGCGTCGTCGCCGCGTTGTCGAACCAGACGAGCTGCTTGCCGTTCACCCGCTCCTGCAGGATCGGGAAATCGCGGCGGATCGCGTTCACGTCGAACGGCGGGTGCGCGCCGCGATACAACTGACCTTGCGGCTCGGCGGCATGCGTATCGTCGACGAAGTAGCGCGGCACGTCGGCGCCCGACGCGCGCGACACCGGCACTTCGCGATGCACGGCGAGCAGTTCGCGCAAAGCGTCGTCGCCCGGCAGCCCGAACGCTTCCGGCGACGCGAGGCCGTTCGACGGCACGACGATGTCCTGCGGCGTCCGCTGCCAGCCCTGCAGCGAACCGTCGGTGAAGTAGTACGGCGACGCCTTCGCCGCGCCTTCCGGCGCCGGCGCATTCACCTGCGGCACGCCGAGCGCCGCGCCGCCGACGCGCGGTTCGAGCGCGGGCGCGATCGACACCGCGTTGTCGGGCAGCCCGTTCTGCGCGGCCGCATGCGGCGCGAGCGCCGGCACGCGGTTGCCGAGCGACAGCACGTGCGTCGGCGCGGACGGCGCGAGGTTCGCGCCGGGCACCTTGCCCTGCGGCAGCGCGAGCCCCGGCACGCCGG